>NZ_JAAHFV010000372.1:0-6085 GCF_010672755.1 Moorena sp. SIO1F2 | reverse complement strand
TAAGATTTATTGGTTGCAGGCATTGCTGAGAATTGGAATAACTAAAAATCACTCTTAAGTCAACATTAAATCAAACGCTTATTGCTATTATATATGATTAATACTAAGATAGTTCGGAATGGCCTAGCTCTCCTAGCTAGTAGCTTACTATTCACCCCCACTGCTGGTTTGGCTAGCTCTCCTCGTCAGGGGCAAGTTGAAAATAAATTAATCGCAGCAGCACAGTATTTAAGAGACCGCGATTATATGCCAACTCATCGACCGGTAGTAAATAGACTTTCCCGGAACCAAGTCGATGCATTTACCCTGGATCTAGAAGCTGGTAAATCTTATACCTTAGTAAGTTTTTGTGATGATGCTTGTCTCGATATTGACCTAGGTCTGTATGATAACAATGGCCAAACCGTTGACTATGATACTGACTATGGTCAATATCCGATTGTTCAAGTTACCCCTCGCGGCAGTGGGAAATTTATGGTTAAAGTCGGTATGCCCCACTGTGTAAGCTCTTCATGCTATTACGGGGTGGGGATATTCGCGAAATAGATCAAAACTGAGATCTTCCTTCCCATTTTGCCAAATTGATGCTATTATAATAAGTGGCTCGGATCGACGCGATCGCAACGCCCAAACCTTGTCAGGACCGGAAGGTAGCAGCAATACGGGATGCTTACGATAGGCGTGGACTCCGGGTCATCCTCGTAGCCACAACACATAGCCATAACACAATAGACATCCCTCCAGTTATCAGTAACTTCAGATCTAGTTACTTCGGGCGGGCGGCGTAACTTCAGACAAGGGAAGAAAAATTGGCGGAAACAGTAGTGAAAGAAAACACTACTAAAAAGCGATACATCCCTGTTTACTAATGATCCGAAGTTTCCAGTGATGTGTTAGCTTCCCCCATCAATCATCACCCTATAGTTAGCCTAATTTGAGGTAAGCTCGATAATTTCAGTATCTGAAATCAATTCACCATTATGAACTAAATCCTGATGGTTGTTGGAATTTAAGGTAACCGTGATTTCATTTCTACCAGGTTCAAGCTTGCCAATATAATACCAATTGCCGTAAATCCTGGTAATTTTTTTGCCATTGATGAATAGATGGGCATGTCCTTCTCCTGGTTGATGGGCTTTGCTAGCATTCTTGGCAGAAAATTGGAAGTTAGAAACCTTTATTTCCAAATTCCATCCTGTCATCGGATCTGGATACACCACTAGGTCAACATTTGGAACAGGTTGACCAGAAGGAATTTCCATTGTGCCATGATGATGACCCATATCTTCACCATGGTGACTACTGCTGCCGACTTTGTGATTATGGTGATTATGCTCCATGTCTTTACTATGGTGATTACCGGTTTCAGTTTTATCACCATGGACCTGAGCATGGGTCTGTTCAGAATCTAGATCTTCATGGCTAGCCATTCCACAACCACTACCTAGTAAGCTGATAGTTAGCAAACTGGCTGATGCTAATCTTAAAATAGTTCTAAGTGCTGAAAATAGTGCTAAGTGCTGAGGGCTGAGTGGGATTTCTTTGGGTCGGTAAGTGAATAAGGTCTTGCTCATCCGATCGACAGTTGTTGTTTTAACCATGGACTTTGCTAAATTGCCCATGGTAGTGTATATCATGTCATTTAAAATATCAAAAGACAAGCTGTAAAACCTGGTAATTAGTTAGCAAAGCATATGCGCTACGCGCACGGTGCGCGAACAGCAGTCAGCGTTCAGCAGTCAGCTGAAAATAAACCCGGGAGAATTTAATATTGATAGATTAATGATAAGTGAAAGTATTGATAAAAGTCCTTGGCCTATGGCTACGCTACACCGAAAGGCTTTGTGGAACAGGCTTCTATTGTGACACAGACTTCTATTTGTGGCACAGGCTTTGACACTCTGACAGAACGAATGCTTAGCTCTTTATTCAAAAGCTAATAGCTATCAGCTAATAGCTGATAGCTTACAAAGAATCAACGATGCTGAAAGCCCCGTGTCTTTAGACCGGGTCAGAAGTTACCGTAAGAAGAGTGGATCCTTTATAGTTGGCAGGCTATGCAGATAAGGATTAAAACTTATTGATTAAGGCGACCCTCTGATAAGGTTTAGTCTCCGGGATGAAAGCGAAATGGTGGCTTTAGCCGCAGTGAAGAGAATATCTGAGAATAATCAAAATTTTGTAGCCGGGTATGGTAGTATAAAACAGTAACAAAAAAGGTCGATATCCGTTCGCGGAGCTTGACCTTAGGTCAATGATCATAATTGAGTTCAAAGCCTACGGCAAAAAGCACCAATACCAAGCCATAGATGAGGCTATTAGAACGGTTAGATTTATCCGCAATAGCTGCATAAGGCTATGGATGGACAACAAACAAACTGGAAAGTATGACCTTAGCAAATACTGCAAGGTCTTGGCTAGAGAATTCCCATTTGCTAATGAACTGAACTCTACTGCCCGTCAAGCTGCTGCGGAGAGGGCATGGTCATCAATCGTCCGTTTCTACGACAATTGCAAGAAAAAAATACCTGGAAAAAAAGGCTTTCCTAAGTTCCAGAAGAACTGTCGTTCAGTTGAGTACAAACAGTCCGGTTGGAAGTTTTCCCCTGATAAAAAGTCGATTACGTTTAGTGACAAGAAGGGAATTGGAAAGCTCAAGCTCAAAGGTACTTGGGACTTGTGGCGATTCGACAAAAAACAAATCAAAAGGGTTCGGATAGTTCGACGAGCTGACGGGTACTACCTCCAGTTCTGTGTTTCAGTTGATGTCAACGAAAAATTAAAGCCAACTGGAAAAACCGTAGGACTGGATGTAGGACTGAAGGATTTCTATACGGATTCCGACGGCAATACACAACCCAACCCTCGGTTTTATAGAACGGGTGAAAAGCGTTTAAAGTTTTATCAACGTCGGGTTTCCCGAAAAAAGAAAGGCTCTGCTAACCGTCGAAAAGCCATTAACAAACTAGGTAGAGAACACCTTAGAATAAGTAGGCAACGTGAAGAACACGCCAAGAGACTGGTTAGAAGTTACCGTAAGAATAAAGAAGCCTTTATGGTTAGTCGGCTATGCATAAAAGGGTTAAATCTTTGTTATTAAGGCTTCTTTATTCTAAGGTTTCGTCTCCGGCGCGTTGCGTAATCCAATCTAACGATTTGGTGGCCTACGTTCGCGCAGCGTGCCGAAGGCAAGATTTAAGGGTAAGGAATTTAGTTAAAAACCACTGTCTCGCCAAGTCTATTAATGATGCAGGTTGGTATCAGTTTAGGAAATGGATGGAGCATTTTGGAACTAAGTTTGGCCGGGTAACTGTTGCAGTCAACCCAGCCTATACAAGCCAAAACTGCTCTGAGTGTGGCGAGGTCGTGAAAAAGTCTCTATCAACTAGGACTCACGCCTGTAAGTGTGGCTGTCAGTTAGACCGTGATGTTCCTTCGGAACCGCTTCGCGAACACAATGCTGCCATCAACATACTGGAAAAAGCCTTGAGTACTGTGGGGCACACAGGAACTTGGATTTTAAATCCGTTCGCGTAGCGTCGGCTTCGCCGATACGCTTGCGGAGAATCGACCTCTACTTTTCCTGACTCCGGTCTGGTTGAGCAAGTTGGCTCGTTGAAGCAAGAATCCCCGCGTCTAATGACCGGGGAGTGTCACCAACCTACTTCTTGAGCTACTCCATACAATTCCTCTAAATGTCGGCAAAATTCACTGTAGGTTCCAATTTGCCGTGCGTCTAATCCAGTTAAATCTAAATTTTCTTCAGTACTTTTCTGTTGGAGGTCTACTCCTTCCTGCTTGTTACGCATATTTAATCGGTAAGCATTTTGGTCTGGATAAATTTCAAAAATTATCTCGATCGCGTCTTCATAGGTTTCTAAGGAAAGGGTTAGATCGAAGGGCTTTCCAGGTAAAATCAAGCTGATGCTGTCATAGCCTGTTGCTTCTTCTGTGTAAAAAACTTGTGATTCTGACATGGCGACAATTATTTGAGTCCAGGCAGGAAAGCTAGTCATTTTTCTTCTCCTTTAGATAGTGATGGTAGGTAGTAATAGCAATGCCCTGGGTTTAACCTGAAACTAGCATGCAACGCACTGAACACACGGATGCTACAGTTGAGCAATCGGTGATTCACCACGGCACTAGGGAGGTTATCCCAATAAAGAATACTAAAAATAACAACAATAGTAGGGTAACTATCATACCAATAATGACGAAGGATGTGATCGCCCAACCCCGTTGATGGCGCTTAAAGGTTTTGATACTCTTCCAACGGCGACTTTTCCATGCCCACTCATTGCCCTTGATGCCCAAAATAATCCCCATCACTGGCCAAGCAAGAAATCCAGTCACTAAGGATAGATCGGTCCAGGCAATCAGTCCAATCCAAACTTGATTGGTGACACACCACAAACCTGGTAGACAAAAGGCACCCCAGTTCCAGCCTTGAATCTCTGCTGGCACTGGAACAGATTCGTCAAACACTTGCTTGCAACCGGAATTATTGATGGGAGTAGGTGGTGGGTAGGATTTAGACTGGGGAGTTACAGCCACAGTACCCTTCATTTCTGTTTCTCTAACCTTAGAATCATCAGAATCATCGGTTTGGATTAGGTCTAGAACCTGTTCAGCAGATTGGAATCGCTCAGAGGGTTGGGATGCCAGCAAACGAGATAGGATAGTATTAAAATCTGGAGATAAAGTTACTTCTTCTTCAGTTCGCCAGCTAAGGGTATAAGGGTCAACCAGTTCCTGGGGCTGTTTACCAGTCATTAGTACTAGTGCTGTTACTCCCAAAGCATACAGGTCACTATGGGGAGCAGCAATCCCTAAGCGTAGCTGTTCATCAGGTGCATAGCCAACTTTACCTAAGCAAGTCCCACCAGCGTAGATGGCGGAGTTTTGCCCACTGGTTACGGGGGTATTGACTTCTAGAGCAATTTGTTTGACACCACCCAAGTCAATTAATACTGGTAGTCCATCGGAAGCACGACGGATAATATTGTCCGGAGCAATATCTCGGTGAATTATGCCTAATTGGTGTAGGTAGCTTAAGACCGGGAGCAATTGCTGAAACAGTTGGAGAATTTCGGTTTCGCTGAACCGTTCCCCTTTGCTTACTCGTTCTTCGAGTAAGGTTTGATAGGTTTTTCCTTCAATGTAGTCTTGGACGAGAAACAACCGTTTGCCATCCCGAAAAAATTCCCAGAATCTCGGAATTTGGGGGGATGAAAGCTTGTGCAGCATGGTTGCTTCCCGTTGAAATAGTTCTTCGGCTTTTTCAATGGGTTGGGTGCCCTGGTTTCTTGGAGTCAGCTCTTTTAGGGTTACTAGTTCATTAAAGCGTCCAGTGTCTTTGGCGAGGTAGGTTTTGCCAAATCCCCCTTGTCCTAAGGTGCGCTGAATTATGTAGCGATCGCGTAATCGGCTTCCAGTCTCTAATTTATTGTCTAGATTACTATTGTCTAGATTACTATTGTCTAGATTACTATTGTCTAGATTAGTGTCTAAGAGACTGCTACTGGGAGGGAGTAGAGAGGCACCACAACGAGAGCAAAAACTTGCCCGACTGGGATTGATTTGCTCACATTTCATACAAATGATTGAATTCATGGCTCCACTCTTTTGAATACCAGTTGGTTTCATGCCGTTGCTGCCTAGTTAATTAGTATTATAATTGGCACTAGAATTGGCTCGATATGATCTATTTTAGCCACCATCAGAAAAATGAGAGTTCATTCAAATGTGATGCTTGGGGTAAGTATTGTGGACGGTTGATGGTGAATTGTAAACGAATTGTCAAGCGAAGGCAGCAATCTTAATCAAAAATAGTTAATAAGAAATATTAAGGTCGCAATTATTAACTATTTCAGGCTTAAAATTATAAAGTTATGTGCGTAGAACGTGGGTGATGGTGCAAATAACAGGAACAACAAAGTTACTGGGTGTGATTGGTGATCCAGTGGAACATTCTTTATCACCACTGATGCATAACCGAGCGATCGCATCCTTGGATGTGGATTATGTCTACCTACCCTTACCGGTAAAATCAGCAGATTTGAAAAATGCGATCGCTGGTTTTGAG
>NZ_JAAHFV010000371.1:0-6088 GCF_010672755.1 Moorena sp. SIO1F2 | reverse complement strand
ACTAACAAGTCCCTAGTTATTTACTGGCAGATGCTAAAATTTTGACTAAATAGTTATTGTCCATAGCAGCACGAAGCGCGTTTCATCTTTAAACTTCCTTTAAAGCTGGCTTCTTGTTTCATTATATAGCAATCCTAAATGAATTGTGAGAATTTTGTTCCCTGTTCCCTACTCCCTACTCACTACTCCCTGTTCCCTGTTCCCTGTTCCCTGTTCCCTGTTCCCTTTGGTATATTTAAAGCTAAACGACTTAGTAAAGCCAAGTTTTCATGAGAATTATCCTTGCGAATACGACTACTCTCTTCAGAGAAGGTGACATCTAATATCCAATGTAAGCTGTTTTAAATCCCCCAATGACTGCGGATAGCTTTAGCAATTTTATCAGCATTATTTTCCAAACTACTTATGTAAAAACGAACTTCAGTGGTTGTTTTATTCCACAAAAGTCGCTCACTGTCTTGATGCAGTCGCGTTCAAACCATGAGCGGCTGCATCAAGACAGAGCCTTTCCTATATATTTTGAATTACTTCCCAAATTAGGGTAAGCGCAATATTAATGAACAGAAAACTGCCCTATCTTCAGTGATGCCACTTTTAAAAAATTATAAAGTTTGTCTATTAGGGGATAGATAATTTTGCTCACTCAAGCTGGCGCAGCCTCTCCAGTCGTTGGGTGTATATTTCTGCTTACGTCTTAAGAATAACGAATTTATCGAAGTGAAAAATTATCTTTGGATTCAATTAAATAATTTAGGCTTAACACCAGGATTATCTTTGTTTCTCCAAGGATTTAAAGTGACAAAAACCCGTGGGTTTATAAGTTTTAATGTCCCTTGTAAGTGGCAACGTAAAATTAAGGGAATAGCCCCAAAAGAAGCCTGGTTTATTCTGACAAATCTTGAGAGCTTAGAGTTGGCGATTTCAGCTTATAAAAAAAGATTTGATTCGTTGGCGAAGCCTGGTGAGCGAAGCGAGGCATGGAAATGTTTAGAGATTTTAAGACAGGTGGTTATAATATAGAGGAGACTAAGGTTGAAGGTAAACGACTTATTTCTCTAGTTTTATTAATTGCGATAGCTTACACTTCCTCAACTATTCAAGGTCAGCATATTAAAGCGATGCAGCAAGGGAACAGGGGAGGCAGCGCGGTCTTGGGGGTCTCCCCCGGAGACGAAACCTGATTACGTTGAGCCTTTATGGTTGGTAGGCTATGCAGATGCATGGTTAAAACTTATTGATTAAGGCGAGCCTGTCTTACGGTAACTATCGCCAAAGGCGACGCTTGGCCGTAGGCCACGCCAAAGGCGAACGCGAACAAACCATGAGCGACTGCCGTGGTTTCCCCCGGAGACAAAACCTTAGATAGTGGAGCCTTTATAGTTAGCAGGTTATGCAGAAAAGGGTTAAATATTTTTTAATAAGGCGACCCTATCTTACGGTAAATTCAAACCATGAGCGACTGCATCAAGACACCATTGTTCATTTGTCAGACACGCCAACGAGTTCTTAAAAATTAGTCATGAAGTCATTATCTCATATTTGGTGCTCAACTTAACCTGGGTTGTGTTTAGCACATTTTTGCTTATTTGTCAATCTAATTTAGATGCGTTTGCCCTGCAACTTATCCCAAGTTTACTTAAAATTAATACTTAAAATTAATAGGGCTCTCCTAGAGTGGCTATGATAAATTCTGATCAAATAAGCGCTATAGTGCTTGCCCAGTAATGCTTTGAGTGATTGAAAAATGCAATTTCAATAAAAATGTATTTTTATAGCGGTTTTTCCCCTAATGAGGTACACATATTTTTTTACCTTTTCCCTCTTCTGACTTCACTGCTCCGAAGTCCCTGCTCCCTGCTCCCTAAAACCCGAAAACTTGTACCTTACTAGCTTAAAAAACGCTATAGTTGATTGAATCCCTTGCTATTTAAGGGGTTAAGCTCATTTCAACTACTAATTTACTATAATCAGTCTAGGAGAGCCATTAATACTTAAAATTAATCAGTAGTAACTGCTTACCCTATTAATCATTAACTCCATCACCCGTCATCTCTTCAAAGGGTAATATCTTTTCTGGACGCGCAACTTAGTATGAGGATTAGGTATAGCAGGTGTTAGAAGTCTTAGCCGGATCATTTCTTAGTAACTTATTCAGCTGAAGTTGAGGCGTTGAAATAGGTGTTGCTGGCAGACCTAACAGACAATCTAGACTTTCTGGTGAGACTGTTACAAACTGTAAACCAGCTCTATAGTTTGCTAGGGAATTTACTTTAGATTCTCTGCACCACATGACTTTAACTGTAGCAGTAACTGTGTGATTTTGTGGCAAGAAAAACTGTATTTTGATAACTTGACCGACTGGAATAGCTTTTTCACTGTAAATGCTGCAACCTCCTCGACTAATATTAACGACTGGATGACGAGCTGAGAAGAGACCAGCCAATCGATAAGAAATGGAGGTCTGTTGGCGAGGTGATCTTCTTTTTTCTCGCATGCTGTTGGCATTAATCATACCCTTGACATTGGTTAAGTAAAACGTTTCCCTGTCAGCCATGCAAAGCGCAAGTGGGGGTTTACCCCAAGACCGCTTAGGTGCGCTTGACCCGTAATTAAATTCGCCACGGGTCGCACCTCTGCATCGCTTTTTATTTGTCCATTGTCTCAACCCCAGGTTTACGCTATGGTTCATCTATCTGTTTGAATCTGTATGGTTTTTGTATGAGTTTAAGAAGACATGAGATAATCGTAAGCATTTAGCGATCAGCTCTGGTCTACTAAGCTTTTGAAGCAAGGAAAACTTAGGCATTTGGCTGAGGACCGTGAGTATATGATTATTCGTGGGACTTCCCTCAAGAACCTGATAGCTGATACGCGACACGCGCTATAGCTGAAGTCAGGAGGCTAGACACTGCTCAGCTGCATGACGCTGTTGTAATAATGGAGGACACAATCTATGGCTTATTTCTGGTTCAAGGCGTTTCACTTCATTGGTGTAGTGGTTTGGTTTGCCGGTCTGTTTTATCTGGTGCGTCTGTTTGTCTATCATGCAGAGGCTTCACAAGAGCCCGAACCTGCCCAAACCATTCTCAAAAATCAGTATGAGATTATGGAAAAACGTCTCTATCACATAATTACTACCCCAGGTATGGTGGTAACGGTAGCGATGGCAATTGGTCTACTGCTAACAGAACCAGAAGTGCTCAAGCAAGGTTGGTTACATATCAAGCTGGCTTTTGTAGCCCTTTTACTGGTCTATCATTTCTATTGTGGTAGGATTATGCGACGGCTGGCTGCCAATGAATGCAGTTGGACTGGTCAGCAGTTTCGTGCTCTCAATGAGGCACCTACTGTCTTGCTGATGGTAATTGTTTTACTGGCAGTGTTTAAGAACAGTTTGCCTACAGATATTACCTCTTGGTTAATTCTTGCGATGATTATAGTAATGGCTGCCTCAATTCAGCTGTATGCCAAAAAGCGGAAGCGGGACAAAGAGAAAAGCTTGGCTACCACGTCCCAAGCAGAGCCTCAGCTTTGATTATCAGCTTGGATTAATAGTCATTGGGGACCGATGTTAGTCCCCAAAGGAAAGTATAATCCCAATAGGAAAGTATAATAAGGACTTAATGTTTTTGCCCTTGAAGTTAACCGTTGACCGTTGACTTGAACTGCATCGCCTGGGTAGAATGTCTCGTTTATTTTTACCGACTTAACTTATCAACAACGATTAACAAACAATCCATAAAATCTCAGATTTGCCTTATGTCCGCTATACCACTTAAATTAAATCTTAATGATGGTTCGGTGTCTTTTCCATTCACCGCCGATGCTGCCAAAAAATTGCAAAGTGAGCTTTACCAACTGATGCAGAGTCTGAAAGCTGCTGCTCAGGTATCTAGTGGTGGTAGACCCAAGCCTCAAAAACCGATGGAGTACCAATTTACTGGGGATGTCTTTCTTGAGATTTTCTGCAATCCCAATATCTATCCTTCTCCATTTGCGGCTATTGTCTTAATTACTCTCAGAGATGATCGCATCCGCTTGAGTACGGAAGCTGAACTGACTCGTGTGGTAGAAGATGTTAACCTGTATTTGGAACAAGTCAGCTGAAGGCTTGGGTGTCATTTCCAGCAACTGTTGTCGTGTCAGATCCTGCCTAATGTCTCTCAAGAAACTCCTAATGTCTCTCAAGAAACTAAGGTCAGAGGCAACAGGCGGGTCAGAGGCAACAGGGGGAGATGGTTAAGATGGGGAAGAATTTGTTAACCGTTTCGGCTCTTCCATAGCAGATGAACTGCACGTCCGTGGGACGTTCTTAAGAAAAAATTTATGGGAAATCGTTAGTATAAATGAACTCCAACAATCTCCTGGAATTACTGCAAACTGGGTTTCGCGCCTCCTTGGGGGCAACAGCCTCTTTCGTTGAAACCCTGCAAGACCCTGACAAGCGTGAAGAAAGTCTGGCTCAGTTTCAGTCAGATTTCAATCAACAGATGACTGAGTGGGCGGAAAAAGGAGAGACTACTGAACTTGAAGCCCGACGTTTTATTGAGCAGATGTTGAATCAACCAGGTAATCCCGTGGATCCACCGACAACAGGTACCTCCAGTGATCCTACTGCACCATCATCTAACAATCCTGTTCAGTCCAATGCACAGGATGATATTGAGGAACTGACAACACAACTTGCTGATCTTCGTAAGGAGTTAGAGGAGTTGCGTAAATCAGACAGTAATAGTTAGATTTACGCGGAGCGTGAAAAAACTCAGGTCTGAGTGGGAGACTAGAGCGGGAGCCTAATAGGCAAGAAATCAAGCACGGGAAACAGAAACTCCGCTCAATCTCTGACATTTCTGTTCCCATAAACATGGATTTACCCACTCAGCGCTGAGATACCATCAACTCAAGGCTTTTTACTAAAAATGGCAGCTTTGTTACTCCCCAACACCATTCCCTGAAGTTTGCTGAGATCTACTCAACCGCTGACGGTTGCCCAACCAATCCGGTAAGTCACTATAGCCTTTATCGGTGGCATTGATGGGGTTTTGCTGGTTACCGACTTGATCGCACTTTTTTGTCTAAGGATCAGCTTCTATGCTGTGTCACTGAGGTCCCTTAGTCATTTTCCCATTGTTGAGAACCGATCAGGTCAGCAATGCGGTCTCTTAGCAGGAATTCGCACTGCTCTAGCTCACACTCCACACACAGCCATTCTCGAGCTGGAATATATTGGCAAAGAACGTAAATGGGCTGTTGACGACTGACAAATCCTTTATCCACCAAGCGACGTGCTTCGTCTTGGATCACATCGATTGAGTAACGGATAGAAGGGGTAGATGGCACTGTGTTAACACTCATGGATATCTTATCAGCTTGATCTAAAAAACGGGGATACGATTATATTAATCCAAATTTATTTACTGTGAACTAAAATTATTTCAGTATAAGAAGTTACCATTGACCAAGATTTGTTGATAAGGATCTTCAAATACCTTGGGCAAGTTGTCAAAGTCTAACCCATGCTCAGCTAAAATGCCTACTGGGTTATGACTGAGCCATTGGTCATTGGCTGTAGGAGCTACCTTCCTCTCAAACCCCCTGTCTCTCTATGGACCACCTGGCTGCCAAACCCTTCTGATCAACCCAATCAGATAACATTGGTTTGGTAATCAGAATATGGGATATATTTTAGAGACTGTTTGTTAAATAAAGCTTAAATGGGTTGGATCGGGGGCGAGTGCTGTAGCGATCCGACCCCGGTCGGGTTTCCCGACAAGCGTGAACGCGCACCAAGATAAAAGCTCATCTTATAACAGAGCTGTCCACCGTAACCCACCCATTTTGATTACTCTAGCTGTATTAAGATTTACTTTATAAATAGTCTTTTATAAAGAGTGCAACATTTAACCTGTACAAACCTGCTCATCAGCAGGAATGACCTGTATAGCACCAGGTAGAAACCTAGTGGTTGATTAAACTAAGCCGGTGAGTCGCCCCACCGACTCGTCTTCAGAACCGGACATGACACTTTCGCATCATCCGGCTCCTCATCATAGGAACCATTTACATTGGTACCTCTAGAACGGATTCT
>NZ_JAAHFV010000370.1:0-6105 GCF_010672755.1 Moorena sp. SIO1F2 | reverse complement strand
AGCGGGGCAAGTGCAGGCTCTAGTTTATGATTCACCAACGTTACTTTACCAAACGTCACAAAACCGAGAATACCAGATTGTACGTGATTAAGCATACCTAATCTTACTGGTTAGAAGGAAACCACTTTTGCTCTAGGTTGGTCAGTTCTCCGTCTTCCTGTAATTGCAAAATAATTCGGTTGATTGGCTCACGATAATGGCTACCTTGAGGCAAAACTATGCCGTAGTCTTGTTCAGCAAACAACTCACCTACAATCTGGTATTCTCGGTTTTGTGACGTTTGGTAAAGTAACGTTGGTGAATCATAAACTAGAGCCTGCACTTGCCCCGCTTTGAGAGCTTTGTATGCATCTTCCAGCTGCTCAAATTCAATTAGCTTGACTGGCTGTTGATTCATATATCTGGCAGAGGTCGTGTCTGCGACAGTACCAACCTGTTTTCCGAATAGATCGATAAGATCAGAAATATTCGATTCAAGTAGTTATATACAATTAAACTTGACTGTTAAGATCAGGTATAGCGCTACGCGCAAGGCAAGAGACAAGAGGCAAGAGGAAAAAGTTGACTACAACAGCTTTTGCTGCTTGTATCAATATCCTAACTTTAATGCTTAGTGCTATATTATACAAGGGTAAACGGTTAATATCAAGATTTTTATAAACGTCACAAATGTAACTATTAATATAATTACGTTTAATTATGTTAATAGTTATGAAACCCTAGCTTAAATACCGCTTTTATACCTAGATAAAGGAGGCTAAATAATTACTTTGTTAGCCTCCCGTTTTTTGATAAATTAATAGGTGCGCTTGACCTTGGCGAATTAAATTCGCCACGGGTCGCACCTCTTGTATAGATTAATGGTTAATGGGTCATCGTAAACTAGCAATTACCAATTCAAAATTACCCATTACCATTAGTCAAGATTCAAAGTAGACCAAGTTATAGAACCTACAATCCCATCAGCATATAATCCTTTCGCTTTCTGATAAGCAATCACAGCAGATTTTGTCCGAGATCCAAAATCACCATCCGTTGCACCAGAATAAAATCCTTGGGTTTGGAGCAGCTGCTGTAGTTCCTCTACTTCTGATCCAACTGCTCCTTGAATTAAAGGAAGATAGGCAGATGAGGGTTGATCGTTACGCCATCTTTCTGAAAACTCTTCCAAGACTTCTTTTGGTAGTTGTTTTTGTAGCCACTCAATCGCTTGTTTTTGGTGAGGTAAGCCACGATAATACTTGTAGGTGTTCAGGATAACCACAGGCTTGCGGTTCTGGTTACCTGGTTTAGAAGGAGATTTCTCTGATGGTTTAGAAGAACTTTTCAGTGCTTCCCAGGTCTTTGATCCCACTAATCCATTGGGATTGAGTCCCTCAAACTTCTGAAAGGAAATTACTGCTTTGGTGGTAGCAGGACCAAAAATGCCATCAACTGGGCCGGGACTAAACCCTTTAGTTTGGAGGGATTGCTGTAGCTGTTTGACTTTCAGACCAGTGTCTCCTTCTCTGAGATAGTCTTCAACTGATGAGTCAAGGCGCTGACGAACTTCTCGGCGCAACCGAGGCAATTGACTGTATAACCAGTCCCCAGGGCATTGGGTTGGTGAAAAGTCTCGATGTCCTTTAATATTGTCTGGGCTAATCTTGGTAGTGTTGCAAATCGAAACACATAAATCTACCAAACTTTTCCATTGTTTGGCATTCATCCGGTAGCTGATAAAGGTGCCTTCATTTTCAATTCCGGGTGACTGGTTACCTAGAGTACTACCAGCATGAGCAGAGCTGACAGAACGTCCTTTTTTAATCGCTGATAAGGAACTCTGTCTACCTTCGAGTAAATATCCACCGGTGGTATTCAAAAAGTTGTGACCTGAGTCATCCCAGCCAAAACCATCCATGTGGGATTTTTGAATACTCCTAGCCAAACTTCTGGATCCCCATAAGGTTCCTTTCGATAGATCATTCGGGGCATTGGGAGTAGCAGTATGGTGAATAATAATATATCGTGGTCGAGTGGTATCTGGCCATTTTTTTGGGGGTTTAGCTCCCCATTCTTTTGCTGAAATGACACTAGCAGTGAAAGACATATTGACTTGCGGTCTCCAGTTATAATAGTTTACTAATGGGCTCGTCGAAATAGGATGCGAACAATTAACCAAACTATGGATTTGGCTGAGGTGGATTGGGATACTCTTAAACCGTAATTAATCGGGATAAACCCGTACAAAACGGTCAAGGTGCAATGTATTGTTGCCTGAGTGAGGGGTGGTTATACAGTAATTGGAGTTGAACCTTCCACCCGTCTTTCTAGGCATTCCTCAAATCCCGTTGAGGAGTTGCTTGAAAGCCTTAGCCAAGGTATGCTTACAATCAAGCCAACCAAGCTCGACTGCATCTAGCAGGCTAAGCCCCATCCCTTTCAAGAAACGCGCGGTACGACGCAACAACACTGCTTGAACCTCGGTTTTATTCATGTACCGAGTTATTTCCTTGTCGGTACCGCGAGCAAGGATGTTCTTGGCAGCATTGCAATCAGCCTGTAACACGACCCCATCAAATCCGGTAAAATTGTCCCCAGTCCTTTTCCCCAACAGGGTTCCATTCCTAGAGTCAATTTGCGACGTGTAACTAGGTTGAACTTCTGTGACAACCGAGCCAGTCCAATCAGCCCATTTCTGCAAAGAATCCCGCATAACTCCTTTCATCCAACTATTGAGTTTGCGGGACACGGCCTTAGACTGACGCTTATTTCGGTACGGTTGTGTTAAATCTTCCGCAAAAACCTTTAAAGATTCCCCATTAAAAAGAGACTTAGAGGCTGCTCCTATTATCGCCGTCAGTTCTGATTGATTTTTTCTGTAGCGGCGATTTTCGGTTTTTCTGGTCAGATTATTTTCTAATATTCGAGCTGATTTGGCCTGGTCGATTTTTTCTAGTTTTCTATGAAGTGCCCAAAGCTTCCCTCTGTTTCGGTTTTTTGCACATATTCGTTTCTGTTTCTGGGTGGTTACTTCCCCTAGTTCTTTTCCGTGAGCTTGCCCCTCTGAGTCATAGAAAGCCTCAGTGTAACCCTTGTCTACTCCTAGACTCCGACGTTCAGATTTAATTTCTACAGTTCCATGATCTACTAGAAAGTGAATCTCAAATCTTGGCAAAAGTTGGTTATATATCAGTCTGATCTGGCCTTTTATTGTACGATTAGACCTAACAACTATCCTGTTCCTTTTCCCTCTAGTGAGTCCAGCTAGTTCTAACTGGTAAGTATTACGGGAAAGCTTTTTACACTTATAACCTACTTGTTGATAAACTATCTGGTTTTTACCCCAAGAATGTCCCCGCTGAAACTCCTTCCTAACAAGTCTGTGGAGAAGTGGCGTGTCCAGAAAGGCTAAAGTCTTAAGTTGTTTGCAAAGTTCCTTCCGTTCGTTCTGGTTATCTTTTCCAGGAAACCTTTTGTAAACCTTTTTAATTACCGCTTCGGTGCAAGCTGCCTGCTGAGCCGTAATGGCTTTGGCTACATCGCTTACAGTCCATTCCATCAATTTGGAAGGTAGTCCCAAGGATTCAGGAGTCCTAAAACTCCTAACTTTTGGGTAAGCTTTTTTCCAATCAAGTTCCCAATGACTTATGCTGCCTAGCTTGTTGTAGGATTCAGACCTGACAATGCCCAATTTCTTCATCGTGGACAACAACTCAAGTTCAACCGACTCAGTCATCCCTACTACAGGGACAATCTGGGTTGATATTTTCTTGGTCATTCCTACTTTTTTGGGCATCGTCAAACCTGAGTCAATTACTTCAATGATACTCTAGCGCTAGTCAAATGTCAATGTCCATTTTATAGGATTAAATACCGATTTATACCTATTTTTAGGGGTTTAATTGCGAGGCAACTATTCCTGACTGGATTCTAGCCTTCAATTGCGATTATCATCTATGGCAGGTAAGCCTATGGGCTACAGATGGTGCTACAGATGGTGCTATCAGCGTGTCGCGTATCAGCCTATGGGCTACAGATGGTGCTACAGATGGTGCTTTTGAATAAGCTATGCAGCCTGGTATTACCCGAGCACCAAGGAGAAGGCGAAACCCATTGAAGGGTATATTGCTTTCCGGGGCGGGGTGAGAGTTGAGGTGTAGGTGATAAAGGGACTTTTTAAGGGGGATTTGGGAAAATTTTCCCCAGCAGTTGCAATAAAAGCTAAAATATATGCTATAATATAAATCGCACAGTACGCGGACGTGGCGGAATTGGTAGACGCGCTAGATTTAGGTTCTAGTGTCGCAAGACGTGAAGGTTCAAGTCCTTTCGTCCGCATATAAAGGTGTGACCCAAGAGCGATTTACTCGCCCTAGGAGGCGCGCACCTAAGCAAATCAGGGTTATAGGTTTACAGAAACCAATAACCCTTAAGCAATTATTAGGGATTAGTTGTAATAGTGACTATTGTCTTTATTGGATAAGTAGTGCCACCTTACCTGTCATGGAACCAGCTTCGATAGCGTTGTGAGCAGCAGCAGCTTCTTTGAGGGGAAACCGTTGGCTGAGGTGAATTTTCAGTTTACCTTCATCAATCCAATTAGCACACTGCTGGAGAATCTCGGTTTGGTGCTGTTGAGCTGTAGTGAGTCCTTTCAAGGCTGGGGTGAGCATGAGTTCTAGACTGATGCGCAAATTATGCGATCGCGCTGTCTTCAAATTACCTTCGGCTGGGTCTGGTTGGAGGATAGTCACAATATCGCCATATACCCGCACTGCTTCACAGGTGTCATAAAAGGTTTTACCGCCCACAGTATCGAACGCCAAATCTACTCCCTCTCCCCCAGTCCAATCCAAGGCAGCTTTCACAAAGCTAGTTTGTTTGTAAAGGATAGGATAGTCAGCACCTAACTGACGCACTAATCTAGCTTTTTCTTGAGAACCGACAGTAGTACAAACCTCAGCACCTTTGAGCTTAGCTAGCTGAATAGCAACGTGACCAACACCACCAGCACCTGCCTGAATCAGCACCTTTTGTCCTGCTTCCAACCGTCCTCGGTCATACAATGATTCCCAGGCAGTGATCAGTACTAGAGGAGCAGCAGCCGCTTCAGGGAAGGAGAGGGATTTAGGCTTGTGGGCAACTAAGGACTGATCAACAACGGCTAGTTCGGCATAGTTACCCGTACCAGATAATCCTAATCCCCCAGCACAGAAATATACCTCATCACCCACCTGGAATTTCTGGACACCAGCACCAACAGCTTCTACCACACCAGCACCATCGCAGCCTAGGATAGCTGGCATTTGGTCATGGTAAAAGGTGCCTCTACGCCGCAGTTTGGTGTCAATGGGATTAACACCAGCAGCGTGAAGACGCACCAGGATTTCTGTGTCGTTTTTAATTTTGGGAGCTGGTACATCCTGAAGTTGTAGCACTTCAGGTGTACCAGGAGCAGTCATTAAAATGGCTTTCATTGGTCATTTGTTAATTGTTAATTGTTAATTGTCAATGATCAATGGTCAATTTTAAATTAACTTTAGACAAAACCGCCATTGATGATTTGCCTTGATGATTTGCCTTTTACAGTGATCATGCTGTACATAATTGTGCTGTAGTTTGACTATAGCGACAGGGATGGCTGAAGATTGCTTTAGGCTGGGATTGGTGTTCTACTCGAAAGACATTGGCATAGAGATTAGCCAGGATTTGTTTACCAGAAAGGCTTCGGTCTAGGTAGGGCAATGCGGGTTTGATATAAGGATAGACAACATTCCAGTAAAAGTTTGGGTAGTTCCGGCGCAAATCACCGGGATTACGATAGCCTAAAATCTGATTTTTCCCGATTTCTTCAAACTCGTAGAACAAGGCACTAATTTTTTGTAAGTAGCGGGGATCAGCCAGCTGACCAATCAAATCTGCTGCTCTGACTAAACCAGGATAGTTAACCGTGTCTTGATGATCCTGATCATCAGGTACTGGGAAACGGGTTAATTCAATATTGTGCTTAATCTGCTTAGTATCAATCAGCAGGTGATTACCAAAGTGTTCATCAATAAACTGCTTACCCCGGTCTACATGGTAGGGAGTAAGGCTGGCATCAGTGGCACCTGTAGGGAGAGA
>NZ_JAAHFV010000037.1:0-33411 GCF_010672755.1 Moorena sp. SIO1F2 | reverse complement strand
GAAAGCTTCTTCTAAAGCGATTGACTCAGGATATTGTACAGAATCTGGAGTATCCCACCGAGTAGTATTCAATAATTGGTTTACCTTAGAATTCTTGAACTGGGTATCAACCAATTCTGAATCCTCTAACTGATCATCTGTCTGAGATTCATCAATCTCACTAATCTCAATAGTTTGGATTGGCTCAGATTCCGTTAGGGAATTACTCAGCACTTCAGAAGCATCATTATAATTAGATAAGACTTCAGACTTTATCTGTAAATTACTATCTTCATTAGTATCTTCAGCACTATCTTCCGACTGTTCTACTGTGTTTTGAAGTACTGTGTCTTGAAGTACTCTTTCTTGAACTACTGTGTCTTGAAGCACTGTTTCTTGAGGCTGTAACTCTGACCCAGTATCTTGCTGTCGATTATCTAGTTCTGGATTGGCTGTAGTGGAGGATTCTTGATCATCTAGGGAAACTGACTCAGATGCTTTAGAGTCATGTTGGACGTCTTCGTCCTGTGCCTCAGGTTCAGCAACCGACTGCATTGTAGGAAAATTCGGCAATTTGATAGATTTAACAGTTATGTCACTCGGCTGATGCTGGTAAAGTTTTGGTGGTAAAGACCGTCCAGAGATAGGTTGCAAGAACAGAGATGGATGGTTTTGGGGTAACTCAACCAGATCCAGCGTAGTCTGCTCTAAGGGGTCTTCATCTAATAATAGAAGGTCTTGATCAGGTTGATCAGGTTTGGCAGATTGAGCGATCCGATTAGCCAGTACGACCATGGTTTCCATGGGCATCCCCTGATTCCCTGGCACAATTACTTCTAATAAATCCTCTACATTAGCTGTGACAGTAAATTGTTGAGTAGCTAAAGCAGTTGACTTTGAGTTATAAAGGGTTATTTTTCCTAAAATTAGACCACTTTGGCAATCCGTTGGAATATCTAGACTATGGCTAAATCCCAAATCCTGTTGAGATAGGGAGTACTCAATATCTAACAAACGTTTTCCTGTTTGAGGAAACCGCAATTGATAGCGTAGGGTAGCAGGGAATAGGGTTTCTAAAACACGAACCGTTATAGCATCATCCTGGTTATCTACTACCAATTCCCCTTTGATAGTCAAAGACTCTCCTCGCCTTGCCAGGAAAATTTCCTTATCTAGTTTTAGGGTTAAACCGTACTTATTAACCTCTGTATCTGAAACCCAATCTGAATCAGAGGTTTTTCTTAGCTGTTGGTTATCTTCAGATTCCGTATCTTCCAACTCATCCAATACTGGCTGAAGCACCTGTTGTAGTAGTTGCTCCAAAGTCTCCAGAGATTCCTCCATGATGGAATTCTCAACGGTCGATTGGAGTTGTAGGTCTTCCGAGATAGTTTCTATTGGTTGTTGGTTGGTTTTTGGTTGTTGATTGGTTTCAGGATTAACAGGTGCCTCTGAGTAAACCTCTTCTACCTCTTCCAAAACCGTCTCTTGGCTAGGACTAGATTCCTGTTGGCTAACCCCAATTGCTGCTTGGGCTTGGTCAACAGGTAACTCTGGCGCAGCAATGGTTATGGGTTGTTCCTCTGGTGGTGTTATCTGACTCTGGTACTCCTGAGGGTTAGAAAACTCTGATCTAGCATCTGAGCTAGCATCTGAGCTAGTATCTGAGCTAGCATCTGTTGCTTTCAGGTCATTAGCAATAGTATTGGTGGAGGGAGAATCAACAACTAGCTCAGGTGTAGTCAGGGAATTGTTTATTTGAGGCGGCTGAGTATCAGTTTGGGTTGCTTCTACTGGGGTGGATTCTACTGAGGTGACTTCTGCTACTGATGAGGATACAGAGGTTTTAGGGGGTGTCTCTACATCTTGGATTTCGGGTATGACTTGTAGCGCTAAGGATTTTCGCCAGGACTGACCCAGAAAATCATCCATGATATCGTTACTGCAACGTAACTTCCACAGACCAGGTTTAAGCTTGGTGAAAGGAATCACCACCATTAACCCTTCTGAGTTGGTGCGACGCCATCGCCTCTGGGACTTGCGTCTGGGGGGCACTTGCTCTGTGCTATCATAGCTGACGCAAATTTCTACATCAGTATTGGGCAGGTTGGAACGAGCCACTATCCGATACCGACCGGATTCAATCTCGATCTCAGAAGACTTGATTGGCTTCCAGGAGCGCTCCCCCTCTTTCTGTAGTAGAAATTCCCAGTACTTCTTAGCCATTGTCGATATCTATGACCCAAAGACCTGCTAATGGACTTGATTGCTTTTCCAATTAGCTTACACTTTAAGTCGAGTATTTTGCTTATCCCCACCCTCGGGATTTGTCAAGCACCGGATTCGACAGAGTGACTGACATCTACTCGGTTTAAGGGGATAAGAAAGCTATACCACAAAATTAACCTTTAAGATGTGCCTGTTGATACTAAATTTTAGGGCTAATCTTAAGGATTATTCTAAGTCTCAGAGATGGCCTGTCTGAAGTGCCTAATCGCTTCAACTTTGGGAGCCATTATCAGACGTTGACTGGTGATTATCACTCTTGAGGAATTCGTCTCGATCAGCACCAACCAGGATATCATTGGCTACGTTCCTAATTAACAGTTGAAATTAATCGCTTCTACCAGTGCCTTCTTCCCCACAATAAACACCGCTTTGCCTTTGCTCGGTTGCCAATGGTAGTCAATCGCGAAACCGCCATTGGTCAAACTGTCTAACAATTCTTTTGTCGTAAAAACCTTAACCAACGGTATTAAACCCAAGAATTTTCCAATCGGCGCGACGATATTAAACCACTTCATGGTATCTCCGAGACAAGCTGTACTGGTGACTAAAATTCCGCCTGGTTTGAGCATCTTGTGAACCTTGGCGATCGCTTTTTCTTTGTCTTCTAGTAAGTGCAAAATACTCAGTGCTAACACCACATCAAAGGTTTCATCGGCCACAGTTAATTCTTCGATAGTCAATTGTTCAAAGGTAACATTGTTGATGTTGTTTTCCTCAGCTTTACCTTGGGCTATTTCAATCATTTTGGATGAGATATCTATGGCGCGAATATGTTTAACGTAGGGTGCGTGAATGATAGCGGTCGATCCCGTCCCGCAGCCAAACTCCAGAACTTCCATCTCTGGCTTAAAGTATTCCTGTGTGACTTGTAGTTTTTTCTGGTAAGCTGCTTCATCAGCAATGGGTTGTTTGGCATAGCCTTCTGCGATTTTGTCATAAAATTTAGCTGAGTGTTTCATCATAATCCCTGATTATTTAACTGATTGATTTCTATAAATATCTACCTCTAAGGCATGACTATTCATTGAACATTTAACATTCATCGGGAGACTTTGCGACGAAGGCGACTTGATAAAGTTCATTGGTAAAGCGCCCTGCAAGCAAGCCCCGAACCAATAAATGTTAAACGATCAATGAATTAAAGATGGCATGACTCATGCATCCTGTTTATGCCACTTCCATGCATACCAGACAATTAGTGACAGAGACAGAACTTCTATAGTTGAAAAAAACATATCGTCAAGATCTTTCGGTCCAATACCGATAACAAACGCAATAGTGATTGCACCTGCGATCATGTTTGCCCAGCGATTTAATCGATAGTTCAATATCCGAGACAAGAGAACCATAGAAATCGGAATCTCCACTATGATCGAGCCTACTAACAACATTCCGTCAGTTACTTGAGTACCATTGACGATTCCTGTCATGATTTGTTCTAAAAGCCCTGGTCTAAAGAACTCATGAATATCTCGGAAAATCATATTCAATAGGAAAAATATCCATAATGTAGAAAGTAAAGCTTTTCTATCTATTCCGATGGTCTTTTTGTTATAAATCATTTCGATACTCCTGTTTTTGAACACTATTGCTTAGTTTGATGGCATTGCCATTTGGATCTATATCTTGCTCATTTCAGACCTAGTTTATCGATCGCAAGTCCAGATCTACTGTTCGCTTGCGGATCGGAAATTGAATTTCCATCACAAAGTCCGAATCACCTGGTTGTTTGGGCAATTCCAGAAAGACTAGTCGCACCGGACCAGCGAAAGCATAGTGATTGGCTTCTACCCATTCGCCGATCGCGTTGTACCCCAGAAGCTTGGCACAAGAATTCGTAGGAGGAATAAATGTTGCCATTGTTGCCGATGGAAGTGATCGCGGATCGAGGGTCATACCGTCATAGGTAGTAAGGGAAGCACGATCGGTCTTATAAAGCAAGCGTCCCAGTTCAACATCAATGCGATCGCTGCTTACTCCATCCCCATGAAGGACAATCGTCATCGGTCCATAGGTGGTATTATTGTCCCCAGGAAGAGCGTTCATCACAGACCAGAAGAAATCATCTGGTGACTCACCCGTTGATAAGATCTTGCGTATTCCGATAAGCTGTTGTTGGGGGACTTGCTTCACCACCACATCACGCACATGGGTAGCACGATCTTTAATTTGCTTTAAGCGTGATTCAATTGTGCGAATGCGTTTGAGTTCATCGAGCACCTGTTGCTCTAACTCGGCTTTTTTCATCAACAACATACCCTGAATTTCTTCGAGGGAGATATCATCTTTGATGAATCGTCGGATTTGATCCAACGATAACCCCAATTCTTTGAGGGCGAGAATGCGGTTGAGTGTGGGCAATTGGGTTGCGCTGTAGTAACGATGACCACTGGCAGGATCAACGAACATCGGTTGAAACAGACCAATCTGATCGTAGTAGCGCAGTAAACGCTTAGAAACCTGAGCGATCCTAGAAAATTCCCCAATGCTGTACATGATGTTTTCGTTTCGTTTTTTCTAGATATTCATCAACATAGAGGGTGACGTAGCGTAAAGATCAAGGAAGATGAAAAATTTTTAACAAATCTCGCGGAATTCCCCACTGGTCTGCACGCTGGAGATTGATAACCGGATAATGATGAAGCACACCCCTTGTGGGTGTGCTTCATCATTATCAATCTTTGGTTTTGGTAGACGACCGGTGTAGTCTTCAATGTTCACCAGAAATGTTCACCAGAGAAAGCCTAATTCATGAATTTGCGATCGCAAACTCTATCAATAGTATCTTTCCTTACCAGATTAGCAAGATTGTCTCCTCTTCAACTATTGAACATTTGT
This sequence comes from Moorena sp. SIO1F2, assembly GCF_010672755.1. NCBI lineage: Bacteria > Bacillati > Cyanobacteriota > Cyanophyceae > Coleofasciculales > Coleofasciculaceae > Moorena > Moorena sp. SIO1F2. The sequence continues at coordinate 28,305 of NZ_JAAHFV010000037.1, read as the reverse complement.
CACCTTACCGAGACGAGTAAAGCGAATTTCAATCCTGCGCCTAGTTTGATCATCCTTTAAACTAATCGGAGCAATTTGTCCATTAGGTAAAATTAACTGGGCTGCAGAATAAGCCCGAAATTGCAGCCCCTTGAGCCGCCCTTCCTTAGCTTGAATCTCACGGAGTAATTGCACAACTGCCAAAGCTCGCATCAGTCCTAAATCAGCATTAGATCCTGGTCTAAGTTGACTGATAGAGGAATTTTTATTAACCACATTCCCAATAGTTTGGTCGATATTGCTACCACCAAGATTAGGTTGACCATCTGTGTGACCAATCAGTTCTACTACATTAATTTCATAGTCTTTGGCATTGCTTTCAATAGCAGGGACAATTTGCTGCCGAATATAGTCTTTCATGGCTGAGGGAATTTGCGCACTACCGGAATCAAATCGGTAATCCCCCTGATCTTTGATTACAATAATCGGAGGTGTATCTGGTGGTTTTGGTGCTGCAGCAATCTGTACCTGCAAAGACCTAACCTGCTGTTCTAGTGCCTTTTCGCGGACAGTTGAGCGCTTTGCCCTAGCTCTCCAAACCGCTACGCCACGCTCAAGTTGATCAACCCGAGCTGCCTTAGCTCGTAATTCGGCATTCTCCCTTGCTAATTGCACCACTTCATCTTCACTTCTGGTGAGATCATCAATGGTTGATTCTAAGGCAGTTTGTGCCAGCACAGACTTCAGGATAGACAGCAACAAAAATAAGATCAGGATCATGAAGGCATTAGACATTAAGTCTGTAAAAGCTGGCCAGAGATTTATCTCTTCATTCCAATCATTATTTCGTGAACGACGCATTTTATCAATTCTCTGTCAATCTTATAATTACTATTAATCATTTGCTGTAAGCATTCAGCTATCAGCATTCAGCTATCAGCATTCAGCTATCAGCATTCAGTTATCAGCTATCAGCATTCAGTTATCAGTTATCAGCATTCAGCTATCAGCTTATGGGCTAAGGGCATATGCTTATATGGGCAAATTCCCAGACTTTCTCGAACTATTAAATTCTCACGCTTAGAGGTTTATTTTAAGCTGAACGCGCACGCGTGAGCTTTTAGCTGACGGCTAACAGCTGACGGCTGACAGCTGAAGGCTGACAGCTAAGGATTTGCCAGGTTTATCGTTCACTGCTCAAACGCCTGACTAGCTCTCCTACAGTCATATCTTGAGTTATGCGAGTTGAACCATCGATTTGATTGGACTCAGTCAGTTTTTGGCTAATCTTAGCAATTTCCTGATTGGTGTTATTGAGATGATTGACAACTTTTTCAAGATTGTGTCGCATAATTTCATAATTATGCTGGTCAGTATTAGCTTGCTGAGTAATACTTTGATCAAGGCGATCGCCTAAAGCCTGAATTCCCAGACTTACTCCTTCGGTATAGCTTTTAACATTTGACACTAACTTAGCCAATTCAGCCTGAACGTCACTCAAGCTATCAGTTCGAGAAACAATCCGTTGCTCTAATTGATCAAGCCGAGCGATCGCTGACTGAAATCCCTGTGCTCCTTGCTGAAGTTGGGGGATAATCTTCCCTAGGGCTTGTTGACTGTGATGATGCTGTTTTACTACATCTATAGAAGATTGTCTGAGGGCACTGATTTCTTCTGCCAATTTTACCAACTTAACCCCATGAAGTTGAAGTTCAGCCATTGCTACTCCCATCCCTTGCACTGATTGCGCTAACATACTGGCTGACTCAGAGAAACTGCTTTGGGTTCTAGTTAAATCTACTGTAGCCTTAGATAATTTTTGAGGAAACTGGCTATGCTCGAAGGTTTGAGCAACTTGGGTAAATTGAGCAGCAGCTAGTTGAAATTCCTCAGCACTTCTAGCGATAGTACTAGCAGCTTGGAAGAATCTATTGTAAGAACTTTCTGCTAGTTTAAGCACTTGAGTGTTAGCATCAGCAATTTCTTGAACTTTTTCTCGTAGTGATGATTCCACTGCCTCTCGAACAGTCTGACCAAATCTCGCCAAAAAGCTTTCAAAGATATTGGACATCCCCTGAACTAATACATCCAGGCGTGTTTGCCCTGCTAAACTCGGCTGATAAATATTATCCAAGTAATCTTCTAAGTAACTAATTAGATTGTTTTTCGCTAGCCCTGTATTGAAGGCGACGTTAATTACCGTTAAGACAGCACTAAAAAAGATAGCGGTTAAGCTAGTGGTAAAAGCAATCCCCATCCCTTCTAGGGGTTGCTGTAATTGGTTAACTAAAGTATTGATATCGGTAGCATCAGATTGACTGATTGTTTGACTGAGTGCTAACAAATTGATGGTGATGCCGATAAAGGTACCTAGTAAGCCAAAGGATAACAGTAAGCTAGGCATAATCCGACCAATGTAATCAATTTGGTCACAAGATATGCCAACAACTTTCTCGTGGCTGTAGGCTTGGTCAATTAATGCGCCTGTATTGACCTGCTCTAAATGTCGGCTAGCATCTGAGAACCGTCTTTCTAGCTCCTCTACAATTCTGGGTTTTTTCCCACGAGGCTGTCCATGGATTAGTCTTCTTACTCGCTTCCCTAGGGATAAAAGATGGGTATGGAGAGCAAAACGTAGTAAAATTACGAATACTGATGGGATTACCACCAGTACTACAGTCAGGGCAATTAAGTAATCAGGTATTGGTAGCATAGCAGCAGCTGGGGAACTCTACAGGTGAAATGGTAGCGCAGCATCCTCAGGATGGTGACATACTCCCACACTTCCCTATCGGGTAAGTGTGGGCTTCTCAGCGACTCCCGGTATCCCGTCGGACATTAACTGAGCTTTAAGAACGGGATGCCCCACCGCTCTATTTTTTATATTGTTCGCGTAGCGTCGGCTGAGGCCGAAGGCCACGCTTCGCGAACGCCGAATCGCTGCATTGTGGTCACGGTCAAGACTGCACCCACAATGAGGGCAGTCGTGCCAGCGAATATGCAGCTTTTTCGGTACTTTCTCTCCACAACTGGAGCAATTTTGTGAGGTGTTATGAGCACTTACTGGGACAACCAACAAACCAGCATTTAAGGCTTTGTTTGTCAGTATCGACAGAAAGCTTGACCACCCAGCATCCAACACAGATAAGGCCAATTTGGTACGAGCAAGACCTTTGACATTCAAAGTCTCATGAGCAATAACGTCATACTTTGACAGCAATTGATTAGCTGTTTTGAAGTGGAAGTCTTTACGCTTGTTAGCTACTTTTTGATGTTGTTTAGCTAACAACTTAATAGCCTTGAGTCTACGATTACCACCCTTCTCTCGACGTGATACTTTTTTCTGAATAAGCCGCAGTCTTTTTTGAGCTTTACGGTAGTGCTGAGGTATTGTAACTGTTTCACCACTCGAAGTAGTCAAAAAATCCTTTAGACCAACATCAATACCAATGATTAAGTGAGGATTGATATCTGTTTTAATTTCAGGAACGGTCTTATCCTCAAGAGAAAGTGTAACGTACAATCCGTCAGCTTTTTTACTGATAGAAACCGTCTTGATTTTGAACCCGTCAGGAATTTGACGATGCAAGACAACCTTAATCTTACCCAGTTTTGGTAAGTCAATGCGATTACCTTGCAAGCAGGATTGTTTGATTTGAGGGTAGGTGAAAGTTCTGTAACGACTGAGTGGCTTAAACCTGGGTTTGCCACTTCTTTTGCCGCTACTATCTCCGATCAAGAATCTGTCAAAGGTTAGCTTAACTCTCTTAACTACATCCTGTAAAACTTGAGAATGAATATCCTTATACCAAGGTCGTTCTTGCTTAAGTTGAGGCAGAGTCTTCTTTTGAGAGTAGTAATTAGGGTTGATTCTTAGTTGAGGCAAGTGACAAATCAGAGGACAGGCATTAACAGGTGAGCGATTTTGCTCATACCAGTTGAATCTATCAGCCAATAAGTAATTGTATTGAGCGCATAACATTGACAACCATCTGTCAATTAATGCTGCTTGTTGCTGAGTCGGGCGCAATCTGTACTGATAGGCTGTTCTCATGGCAAATCACCTCCCTTACCATTCTACTATTTCCGACAATTAATATTCAATATGAATCGAAAGTTGCTGTCCGCCATTCATCCCACGCTCACCCTACGGGTTGAGACGTGGGGCATAAGAGCGGTTTAGCTAACCCCTTTCTTTATAACCTAAGGATACCCAGACTTATCTCAAAGTATTGATGCTTGACTACGAAATAATACGAAGTTATTGAGTGTTAACACTGAATGGTCAACACTCAACACTCAACACTCAATACTCAACACTCAACACTCAACGCAATTGTTCTATCTGCCCTTTTAACTGCTCAGTTTTATCCAATAAATCAGCTTGGGTCATAGTTTCTTGTTCCCCAGAGGCCAGCCATTTCAAATTCACGGTGTTGCTCTGAGCTTCAGCATCTCCGATCACTAAACAAGCCACCGCACCACTGCGGTCAGCTCGCTTAAACTGTTTACCAAAAGCACTTCCACTCAAGTCCAGTTCTACAGCCAACCCAGCTTTGCGCAGTTGCTGAGCCAGTTTCAATCCTTGAGCTTGAGCTACTTCACCTCTGGATACTAGATAAAAATCTAGCGCTAGGGCTGGTGAAGCTTGCAGTTGTTGCAGCAAAATCACTAAACGCTCCAAACCAATCGCCCAACCAACGGCTGGAGTTTTATTTCCCCCCAATTCATCGACTAATCCGTCATAGCGACCACCACCACAAACCGTTGCTTGAGCGCCTAAGTCATCAGAGATAATTTCAAATGCAGTGTGGGTGTAGTAATCCAACCCCCGCACCAAGCGAGGATTAAGCTGGTAACTAATCCCTAAATCCTGCAACAACTGCTTTACCTGATCAAAATGACTTTGGGACTCTGAACTGAGATAGTATAAAATACTGGGAGCATCCTGAGCAATCTCTTGAGTGCGTTTGTCTTTACTATCTAAAATCCTAAGGGGATTGCGAGTTAAACGGTCTTGAGAATCTTCGTCCAACTCATCTTTGTAAGGAGTAAGGTAATCTACCAGCGCCTGTCGATACTGTTGACGGTCTTCGGGACTACCGACAGAATTAAGGTCAAGTTTCAGGTTAACTAGACCCAAGGTATTTAGGATATCCATTGCGATCGCAATTACTTCTGCATCTGCCCTGGCATCACGAGAACCAATCACCTCTACCCCCAATTGATGAAACTGTCGCTGTCGTCCAGCTTGGGGATTTTCATAGCGAAACATCGGACCGGTATACCAGAGGCGTTGTACTCCACCAGCAGCATAGAGGCTATTTTGAATATAAGCTCGCACTACTCCTGCTGTCCCTTCTGGACGTAGTGTCACGGAACGAGGAGGGGTTGCCCGGTCGTTGAAGGTATACATTTCCTTCCCCACCACATCAGTAGCTTCCCCAATCCCCCGTTCAAACAGTTCCGTGCGCTCAAAAATGGGAGGACGAATTTCTCGATAAGCCGCTCTATTGAGAATCTGTTGTGCGATCGCTTCTACTTGCTGCCAATATCCAACTTCGTCTGGCAGGATATCCCGTGTTCCTCGTAAAGCCTGGATTAAACCCATTAACGTTTTGCTTCCCCATCATTTGAGCTAGTGTCCACCATCGGAAGTGTCTTCTTCCCAGGCACCATAGCGATTTTGATAATAGGACAAAATTTGCTTGACCCGTTCTCTTTCTACTTTATCAGTAGTCTCGCCATACTCAATCCACAATCCACCAACCTGACTCTGATTGTAATCAAACTGCTGGGATGTTTGGGGTAGTAAATCAGCTTTTACTCCTGTCACTTGCCGTAAATGGGCAGCTACCTCTCGATAAACTGCCAAGGGTAAACCAGGACAACTAATTTGATAACGCAACAGTTTACACTCCTATATAATTTAAAACCATTGGGATGCTCCCAATGGCTGGAAATACCAATTATTTAGTGTTAGGGGAATGGCTGACGGCTGAAAGCTGATAGCTGTTGGCGTAGCCTGCGCGTAGCGCATATGCTTACCTAACACCTAATAGTTAACACTGTACCCTGAGGTTACCTCAAGAAGCTGATCCTGAGTTTTCGCCAACTCGTCTAGACACTTCAACACCATTTTCTTCCAGAATCACCACTGGATCTAAGCCTCTATACATTTCAATTCGCTTTACTAGCACTTGTCCGCCTAATATAAACTGTCCAACTTGAACGCTACGACTAGGCTCATTAGGGACATCTAGGATAGCGTAATAGACACCCCTACCATTATCAACTACCCCTGTGACACTAACATTATTGGCCAGTTCTGGTTCTGGTAGGATTGGCAGTTGCAGATCAAATTCAGGAGGGATAGGGGGGATACCATCCTCGGCAACAGAGCTATTGTCTGGTTTTGAAGCAGGTTTAGCAATGCTAGTCTCTGTAGGCCGAGTGTTCTGGGGCCTTGGCAAAACATTTCCCCTTGATGAGCCAGGAGACTTTCTAGCGATTGATGAGCTTGGAGGCTTACGGTCGGGCCTGGTAGATCTTGAGGGGCTGGGACGGCTAGCTCTTGAGGGGCTGGGACGGCTAGCTCTTGAGGGGCTGGGGGGTACCGCTACACTACCTCCGGTTCCTGGACGCGATCGCAAACCCGGTGTTCGTGGTGCAGGAGTCAGAGGCTGTACCCTCGTAGGGGAAGTACTTGGTCTGCCAGGATTGGGCAAAATCTCCACCTCTGGTTGCACTGAAATTGCCGCAAACGGGTCAAGACGCCCCTTATCAATCCGATTTCTTACTTCATTGCTTGGCAAGGTGGTGATCAATGGTGGTATTGGTATTACCTTTTCCTGCTCCGGTGTTTCCGGAGATTTAGGAGCAAATTCAGCTACAGGAGGAGAAGGTTTGGTGCTATCCGGGGAAGCCACCGGCGTCGGTTTAGGGGTAGTCGGCTCCCCCTGTTCAGTGTTTCTACCCGGTTGACAGCCTCCTATCAGCAGAGCCAGCACACTCACCCATACGATGCATGATACTTTACCCATGACCACCTAAAAATAACGCTTTATCCGAGCATACCCTTGAAGTTATCGATCTGTGGCACCAACTTCTTTGAATAAAGGATTTTTTTGGCAAACTTCCAAAACTGGAGACTCTCAGCAAAAAGCTGTGGGCATGCTATGGGCAATAACACCCAATCCAAGAAGCCCAAAGCGCGTTTCAGCGATGACTTAGCTATCAAGTCCAGTTACTTTGCCAGCTGTATATAATTTTCTATAATTTTAGATTATTATGCTTCACCAAATAATAGTGTTAAAATTAATCTTGTGTCGGTTTCATTAACTTTTGCAACGCTTCCAAGCCTTTTTTAACGCGGCGGGATACCGTTACTACACTGATGTCTAACCGTTGTGCTACCTCTTTTTGGGTCAAGTCATGTAAAAAAACAAATTCCAGCACTTCACGAGTGCGCTTTTCCAAATGAGCTAGGGCTTGTTGAATGCGGATTTGGTCTTCCTGTGCCAGCTGAAAACTGCGATAGCGAGGATCTGGCACTAACTCACCCAAGCTGGTGTTTCTGTCCTCTGAATCTCCCACTGGTGTATCTAAGCTCAGAGGTTCCCGATTTTGATGAGCTAGGGTAATTTCTTGCCATTCTTCTAGGGAGATGTTTAATGCTGCTGCTATTTCTTCTTCTGTCGGTTGCCGATTTAACCTTGCTCGTAAATTTCGAGTAATTTCCACAGACTTTTGCCGTAGTGCTAGCCAGCGTCGAGGAATGCGAATTGAATAACCCCGATCTCGTAAATAGTGCTGAATTTCACCACGAATGTAGGGGATAGCGAAGGAACTAAATGCTATTCCCTTGGTGGAATCAAATCGTTCTATGGCACCAATTAAGCCAATACAGCCAACCTGAAGTAAGTCTTCGTAGCTTTCATGACACTGATTGACCCAATGATGAGCTTCTCTCCTCACTAGTCCTAAATTGAGAGCAACTAGCTGATTGCGAAGTTCAGAGGTCTTAGATTGCTGGTACTTTTGTAATAATGTTAAGCTTTGATACTTAATATTATGATTAAGGTTAGTCGCCATAACAAAGTTTAATGTGGTAGATTACAAGTAGATCACAAGTAGATCACAATCGGCTATCAGAACCCTAACTCATCCCAATTCTCCTGGATGGAACAAATTTTTTATCCTGGTAATGGTTCAGGTCGAATTGGTAATGGTTGTGGGATTACCGGTTGACAATTTCCCGGATCCAATCCCCGGAATATCTTATCTTGCATCCCTTTTAGAGAAAAGGGATCAGTTTTATTGGCGTGAGTTTATGCTGCAGTTTGGTTTGATAACATAGGTAATTTAGTTAATCTAGTTTATTAATATCCAACCACTGGCCTGATCATAATGTTATTGCTTTAATTGTAGATTTACCATTAAGTTTGTTAAAATAGTAATTTACCCATAATCCAGAATTACAAAGGATGAAAGTTTATTAATAATACATACAGGATATCGAAAACGCCACATTTCGATCAAAAAAGGGGCATACGCCCCTTAGCAATTAACGTTTTTGCCAATTTCCCATTCTGGGAGTCAGTGGCTTCCAAGACTCAAACCAACGTCAGCTATGCTTGTTTTGGTTGAATGCGAGCGTAAAATATCCCCTGAACTTTCACTTCTTCTGGCTCATCAGCACCTAAGTCAGTATCTGAGGGTTGTTCACTTATGAATGTACCAGCAATTTCCCCACTCTCCCTATCTACTTGAGCTATGCGCAGCTCAATGGTGCCTTCGCCCACATCTGCGCTCTTAACATTGGCAAACTCTTGGCTATCCGCTTGAGATGGCAAAGCAACCGAATTATCATAACCACTAGCCAGACCTCGACCTTTGGGATCTAGGAAAACAGCACCCCGATAAGAGGGGACGTAGAAATCGCCAACAAAGTCGGTGGAAGCATTGATACTTTCCAAACCAGGCTCAGTTGTGGCAATCAATTTTTTAATGGTGAACAGGAATGGGACTTGCTCACCTCCAGGCAACTGAATAGTGATCGGTTGGAAATCTATACCATCCTCTTCCAAAAACTTCAGACTACCATCTTCTTGAAAAACTAAGTCTCCTCGCACTTGAACCAGGCTAGAGGTATAACGGGTCAATAATTTGCCGGGAAGATATTCTGCCTCTTTGCGCTTAGTTCCTTCTTCCTTGACAAAGAAGGTGGTTGGCTGTACGCACATATCGACAATCTGATAGGACTTGTCGGGGTCTAGAGGAATAGCACCCCGAGTCATTTCTGACAGCTGTGGACAGTTATTCGCTAAACCAGTGTTTCTAATCTGGTCATAGGTGAGTCCTTCGATACTTTCCAAGCTGGCTACATCTGGAGAACAGGACGCTGTAAAAACCCCCAGACATAACGCCAGGAAGGCACAAATCAAAGCACGATACTTCATAGTCAATCTCAATCGTCAATAATCAGATCTAAAAATGTATGTTAGGTTGGTTCTGGAATTGGGTTGCTGGTGCAATAGGAGTTAAACAGCTGCTGCCCTCTAGGCATTGACCAGTATTATCCACAATTCACACCACACCCATGTTATAAGTCGGGCTACACACAAACTATCGGGAAGCTTGTTATTTGGTTGAACTACTGCCATTGGGGCATAGGGCATGCAAAAATGGCACCGATTCCGTGAGCCTCAGCTGTTCTTTAGAGCATTGTACACGGGAAGAGCCGCCTTTACTGCGACAGTTATTTGATGGAATGGATCGGGATAAAGATTTGGATTCAGAGCAATTACAGGCTAAATTACTAGAGATTACCGCTGATATTCGTTCTTTGGCAAAGAATTACCAAGGTGATAACTTAGCGCTGTTGGCTATACTCAGGGGTTTAGAGGAAGTCCATGGCGAGATTCGAGACGGGTTCTTTCAAGCCTCATTGCCCGATACTCGCCAGAAACTATATGATTTGCTAAAGGATATTGAAGAAAAGGGTGGTTGGCCCTACATTGAACGCATGAATCTAATCTCTGTACTTAAGAAGCTGCCTTAGTCAGCCCGACCTAAGCAGGATATCAGCAACGACCACTAGGAAACTGTTGCCCTTGTCGGGGGATGATTGATCGAGATTTAGAACAGAGGGAAGAGTCCGCAAGAGGGGTAAAACCTGACTATATCCCGCTTACATTTAGGAAAAACCTTGGTTGCTGAGCAACTCATCAGTGCTAGCCAATGGTCCAACGTCAATGGTGGTAGCCAATACACCCACTGGACAAAATCCCGAAAGAGTGACTTAAGTTAAGTAATTACTATCAGTACTACTAGATGACGACAAAATGGCGACACAAGCAAGCTCAGGCTTTGGCGGGTCACCAAGACACTAACTCTTTCCAATGCTAGGATTTTGCCGTCAGAGTATTAAAATTTAAGTAACTATATACTACTATTATGGCGATTGCCGGAGATTCAATTAAATTTGGGACAGACGGCTGGCGAGGTATCATTGCCGCCGATTTTACCTTCGAGCGCTTGGCAATAGTTGCCCCTGTTGCTGCTCAAGTTCTGGCAGATGCTTATGGGGAAACCACGGGTAGCCAAACGATTATAGTGGGGCATGACCGACGCTTCATGGCAGAAGACTTTGCCAAAAAAACCGCAGAGGTGGTTCAAGCTGCTGGTTTTGATGTCTTACTATCTAACAGTTATGCTCCTACACCAGCCTTCAGTTGGGCAGCCAAGTCCCAAAATGCTTTGGGAGCTTTGGTAATTACTGCTAGTCATAATCCTGGCAATTACCTAGGCTTAAAAGTCAAAGGAGCGTTTGGTGGATCAGTTCCTCTAGAAATAACTAAACAGATTGAAGCCAAACTTTCTCAAGCACCAGCTACACCTAAGAAAGAGGGGAGTATCAAGACCTTTGACCCATGGTCAAGTTACTGTGATGCTTTAAGACAAAAGGTTGATATTGCCCTGATTCAACAGCTGATTAGTCAGCAGAAACTGACTGTATTTGCCCATGTCATGAATGGTGCAGCAGCAGGAGGCTTGAACAAGATTCTTGGGGTACCCATTATCGAAATTAAGGCCGAACGGGATCCCTTATTTGGTGGCAAATCCCCAGAACCTTTACCCGGTTATCTGTCTGAGCTATTTGAAGCGCTCCAGAATCACCAGCGTCAACCGGGTGTTGAATTAGCGGTTGGGTTGGCATTTGATGGGGATAGCGATCGCATTGCAGCCGCTGATGGTGAGGGCAATTTCCTTAGCCCCCAAATCCTGATTCCTATCCTGATTGAACATCTAGCATCACGACGTAACTTTAGTGGTGAAGTGGTCAAAACTCTTAGTGGTTCTGACCTAATTCCTAGAGTGGCAGCACTGTATAATTTGCCAGTTTATGAGACTGCTATCGGTTACAAGTATATTGCTGACCGGATGTTATCTACTCCTGCCTTGCTAGGGGGTGAGGAATCCGGAGGCATTGGCTATGGCAACCATATTCCTGAGCGAGATGCTCTATTATCAGCACTTTATATATTAGAAGCGATCGCTAAATCTGGAAAAGACTTAAGTGAACTCTACAAGAGTCTGCAAGAGCAAACTGGCTATGCTTCTGCCTATGACCGGATCGATTTACATCTATCGGGGATGGAAGTGCGATCGCGTATACAAGAACAATTACAAACCGAGCCTCTCCAAGAAATTAATGGTCAGGCAGTGGTGGATTGCCAAACCACAGATGGGTACAAATTCCGTTTAGCTAACGACAGCTGGTTGCTGATTCGCTTTAGTGGCACTGAACCCTTATTGCGACTCTACTGTGAAGCCGCTACCCTTGAACAGGTAACTCAAACCTTAAACTGGGCTAAAGATTGGGCCAGTAAGTTTTAGAGTTAAATTTGGGATTAATGTTGGATTTTGGATTGGCTAGTTTTGGTTGGGTTATTGAAAATCTGGGCTTTGGTGAGTAAGATCGCAATCGGGCATTAAACGCTGCTTGAGCTGTATCGAACTGACTCTGATTGCCAGTTAACCTTTCATCAAACAATCTGACCTTGTTGCTTTGAGTAATCCAAAATCCCAACATCAAACCCCAAATTTGCTGCCAAAATTACTGGTTGTAGCTACAGGCAATCCTGGTAAGCTGCGGGAGATGCAGACATACCTAGATTCTTTGGACTGGGAATTGCAGTTAAAGCCACCAGAGCTAGAGATTGAAGAAACTGGAGATACATTTGCTGCCAATGCTTGTCTGAAGGCATCAACGGTAGCCCAGGCAACTGGGCAATGGGCAATTGCTGATGATTCCGGTTTGCAAGTAGATGCCCTAGATGGTGCTCCAGGGATTTATTCTGCACGCTATGGCAAAACCGACCAACAGCGAATTGACCGGCTACTAGAGGAGCTAGGTTTGGAAGTCAATCGGCAAGCCCAGTTTGTTTGTGTAGTGGCGATTGCCCGTCCAGATGGTGCGATCGCTCTCCAAGCGGAAGGGATTTGTCGGGGGGAAATTTTGCCAGCTCCTCGGGGAACTGGTGGCTTTGGCTACGACCCAATTTTTTTTGTTCCAGAGCAGGGGTTGACATTTGCTGAGATGGAGCCTCAGATGAAGCGATCTTGCTCTCATCGTGGCAAGGCTTTTGAATTACTACTGCCTCAGTTGAAACAGTTATGCTAACTAGCGTGGCTAAAACCGTCAACTCCCTATAAAAATCGACTGAGGCACGCTAACTCAGTAAACCGTGCCTCAGCTACCTTGGTATATTGGTATATAGGGTATTTAGACCGCTTCTAGATTTTTTTCCCCAGTACGAATTCTGACCACCTGATCGACGGGGCTAATGAAAATTTTACCGTCGCCAATTTCACCGGTGCGAGCTGCAGCGATCACTTTGTCTACGACCATATCGACTTGATCGTCTTCTACGACAATTTCTACTTTGAGTTTTTGTAGGAATTCAACCGTGTACTCTGAACCGCGATAACGTTCAGTCTGACCTTTCTGGCGTCCAAAGCCTCGAACCTCAGACACTGTCATTCCGACAATGCCAGCGTTGACTAGGGCAATTTTGACTTCGTCTAGCTTAAATGGCCGGATGATGGCTTCTACTTTTTTCAAGTTCCTAACTCCTCATTTGTTCTGCTATTCATTTGTTATATGAATAGCATGACACTTTATCTGACTGTGGATGTGAAAATTTTTATAAATGCTGATAGGGTAACTCTCAAGTGTTGATCTCGATTGATCAACCGCGAAGACGACTCGCTTTTCTGTATTTATATATTTATTAGCTGCACAGGTAATTGGTGACTGCCCACCGACTCATGCTCCCCTGCTTTTCTGCCTTAGCATCCTTCCCGTCTTTGCCGTTTATTTACTTAACTATACCTTGAGCCTGTGGCAAAATTGAGGTAGGCCCATCTATTCACCATTCCCAGCATGACCGCAAGCACACCCACCCTGGCAACCAAATACGAACCGAAAACCACCGAAGCCAAGTGGCAACAATACTGGGAAGAAAACCAAGTCTTCAAAGCTGACCCCAATCACCAGGGTGAACCCTACTGCGTTGTTATCCCCCCACCTAACGTTACTGGGAAGTTGCACATGGGTCACGCCTTCGAGAGTGCTCTGATCGACACCCTCGTCCGTTACCACCGGATGACAGGACGCAATACCCTGTGGCTACCAGGAACTGACCACGCTAGTATTGCTGTACAAACCATTCTCGATAGACAGTTAGAAGCTGAAGGCAAAACCCGCTATGACTTGGGACGGGAAAAGTTTCTTGAACTGGCTTGGGAGTGGAAGGAAGAATCAGGTGGCACCATCGTTAACCAGCTGAGGCGTTTGGGGGTCTCGGTAGATTGGTCCCGGGAACGGTTCACTATGGATGAAGGCTTATCGAAAGCGGTAATTGAAGCCTTTGTTCAACTCTATGATCAGGGACTGATTTATCGGGGCGAATATATGGTCAACTGGTGTCCAGCCTCGGAGTCCGCTGTCTCAGATTTGGAAGTGGAAAATAAGGAAGTTGATGGGCATTTGTGGCATTTTCGATATCCCCTGACTGATAGCAATGGTTTTGTGGAAGTAGCTACCACTAGACCAGAAACTATGTTGGGAGATACGGCGGTTGCAGTTAATCCTAATGATGAACGCTACCAGGATTTAATTGGTAAAACTGTAACCTTGCCAATTATGGGACGAAAAATTCCGATTATTGCTGATGAGTTGGTTGATCCAGGGTTTGGCACCGGTTGCGTCAAGGTAACTCCAGCCCATGACCCTAATGACTTTCAAATGGGTCAGCGTCATAGTCTGCCATTCATTAATATCATGAATAAGAATGGCACGTTAAATGAAAAGGCTGGCTCTTTCCAAGGACAAGACCGGTTTGAAGCCCGGAAAAATGTGGTGAAGCAGCTGGAAGCAGAAGAGCTGTTGGTTAAGGTAGAGGACTACAAACATACGGTACCCTATAGCGATCGCGGAAAGGTTCCTGTTGAACCCCTAATCTCAACGCAATGGTTTGTCAAAATTCGCCCCCTAGCTGACAGAGCCCTAGAGTCTCTTGACCAGCACCATTCACCGGTATTTATCCCGGAACGCTGGACGAAGGTCTACCGAGATTGGCTGGTGAAATTAAAAGACTGGTGCATCTCCCGCCAACTCTGGTGGGGACACCAAATCCCGGCTTGGTATGTGGTAAGTGAAACCAATGGCACAATCACTAGCGAGACTCCGTTTATTGTGGCTCACCATGAAGCAGAGGCTAAGAAGAAAGCATTAGCAAAATTTGGAGAAAATGTCAAGCTAGAGCAAGACTCAGATGTGCTGGATACCTGGTTTTCTTCAGGATTGTGGCCATTCTCGACTATGGGGTGGCCTGAGGAGACCAAGGATTTGAAGACTTACTATCCCACTACCACCCTGGTAACAGGTTTTGACATCATTTTCTTCTGGGTTGCCCGCATGACCATGATGGCAGGACATTTTACGGGTCAAATGCCGTTTAAGAGTGTTTACATCCACGGGCTAGTGCGGGATGAGAACAATAAGAAAATGTCTAAGTCGGCTAATAATGGTATTGACCCCTTAATCCTGATTGACAAGTATGGTACGGATGCCGTGCGCTATACTTTGGTTCGGGAAGTGGCAGGTGCCGGTCAAGATATCCGATTAGAGTATGACCGCAAGACGGATGAGTCAGCTTCTGTAGAAGCATCCCGCAATTTTGCCAATAAACTGTGGAATGCAGCCCGGTTTGTAATGCTAAACCTTGATGGTAAGACTCCCGAAGAGTTGGGTCAACCAACAGTAGAGGCATTGGAATTATGCGATCGCTGGATTCTTTCCCGTTTTCATCAAGTGGTGCGTCAAACTAGGGATTATCTAGATGGTTATGGCTTGGGAGAAGCGGCTAAGGGACTTTATGAGTTCATCTGGGGTGATTTTTGTGATTGGTACATTGAACTGGTAAAATCTAGGCTGCGTCAGGATGCAAATTCTCCGTCACGGGTTGTGGCACAGCAAACTCTAGCTTACGTTTTAGAGGGTATCCTAAAGCTACTCCATCCATTCATGCCCCATATCACTGAAGAAATCTGGCACACCTTGACCCAGAAATCTGGGGAGGTGTTGGCGCTACAACCTTATCCTATAGAGTACCTAGATGGTCAAACTGGGGAAGAGGAACTACAGACAACGGACAGCGAACTGCTAACCGATAATACATCCGATTATCCTGATGCCCAATCACCGAGGTCAGGAACATCTTTGTCTAAGGAAAAGGAAATCTCTAAGCAAAGTGTAGCTGTATTGTTTAAAGTGCGAGAAATTTCTAGGAAGTTGTTCGAGGACTACAAAGAACCGATAATCGCAGCAGGGTTGGTTGTCGGAGGAATTATTGCCCTGAATATCCTCACAGCCTTCGTGGGTGCGCTCAATCGCATTTCCTTAGTCTCAACTAGTTTAGAACTGATTGGTCTAGGATATGCCATTTGGTTTGTTTCCCGTTATGTGCTCAAGGCTGAAAATCGTCAAGAGTTATCTCAAAAAATTCAATCCATCAAAGCAGAAATTGTTGGCCAGGAAGACACTCAGCAATCTTCGGAATTGAGTAAAATTGAGTCCAAAATGGGTATTATTGATGGAAATATCAAACAGGGAAAAGATATTAAAGATATAGAAGATATCAAAGATATAGAAGAGGGAGACGTTAAAATAGACCATGACCTTTCGTCAATAGGCAATACCCACTCTTCAATATCCCCAAGTTCTCTAATTGACTCAGAACTAGAGCAAAGGTTTGAGCTGCTGATTGGTACAATCCGTACTATCCGCAACCTCCGGGCTGAGGCAGAGATTAAACCAGGGGTGACCGCACCTGTTATTCTGCAAAGCAGCAACAGTGACGAACGTCAAATTTTGGAGGCGGGTCTTGCCTATATCAAAGACTTAGGTAAGGTCAATCAATTAACCATCACTCCAGCCTTGGACAAAGAGGTTAAAAATACCATGGCGGGTGTAGTCGGTACTGTCCAGGTGCTAATTCCCCTAACTGGTGTGGTGGATGTGGATGCTCTACGGGCTAAGTTAGAAAAGAAGTTACGTAAAGTAGAGGCGGAAGTCAAATCCTTGTCTGGGCGTCTGGGTAATAAGAACTTTGTGAGTAAAGCTCCAGAAGCTGTGGTTAAGGGTGCTCAAGAGGCTTTAGCTGAGGCTAAAAAGCAAGAGTCTATTTTACGCGATCGCTTAAATAGACTTTAAACAGATTTCAATCAAACCGATAATGCTACACCTAGCTCAAGTTCAAGACAATGATGATTTTGGCGGGCTCCAATTACAACTACTTGCCCGCCAAAACTCTGATCAATTCTGGGAAGTCATTGAGCCAAGACCTGTGGCGTTTACTAATTCCCAAGCTTTTAAAGAAGGTTGCTTAGTCTTAATCGATCTGGCTGAAACTCAAGAGGTGATCACTATTCAATCTGCCACCGATTGGGTGTTAGATTTAGTCAAGAAGTATTTAACAGCTGAGGTTAAGTCTACCTTTTTAGAGGAAGAAATGAAACGGGCTGAACAATGGCGGCAAGAGCTAACCTTGAAAAGCCAAGGGTTAGATATCCGCGATTTAGAAGTAGAAGCACGTCGCGAAAAAATTGAAGCCTTAGCAGAAAACTTGAAATTGGAAAAGCAACAGCTGGAGCAAAAGGTAGCCCAATTGGAGGCTCAAATTGATGAAGCTGGTAATGAGTAAAGGGAATAGGGAATAGGGAGTAGGGAATAGGGAATAGGGAATAGGGAATAGGGAATAGGGAATAGGGAGTAGGGAATAGGGAAACAGAAATATTTATTAACCGTTACTTCGACTTTTATAACCAGGAAACTAAAAAAGTAATTTGTCAAGTAATTCGTAGTCATCCCCCATTATACCCGTGAGGGTTAACGGGGGATGACGATACTACCAAAACATCCTGAAATGTTAGAGCCTCCCTTTTCTTGCATAGAGGGTGAAACTCAGAGACTGGATTTATCCAGTCGTGTCCATCTCTTTTCTTATCCAATTTTCCAGAAATTCCCCAACACTAGTATTTGACTCTTTAGCTGACAATTGAAGCCACTTCCACGCAGCCCCGGTAAGCCAAACTGTATGGGGCTTTTTTAGTTCATCATGATGTACGGGTATCCCCCTCATCCTTTTTTTTGTTTTCCGCTCATTTGTTGTTGACATGTTTAGAACCAACGTCTATACTGAAGGTATTCTAACAAACCAAGGAGGTGATGACAAATGTATAGGACGGTTTCAGTAAGAGCTGACTTCTCAGACGAGGATAAAGCTTTCTGGGTGTTCCAATGTGAAAATGCTAACAACTTATGGAATTGTGCGACTTATTATTCTAAACAAAAGCATTACAAATGGTTAGAACAGCAACCAGAAGCTTATACAACTTATTGGAAAGATGAAATTCTGCGCTATGGCTGGAAAACTTACAAGTGCAGCACCAAATACGCAGAACTTTGTAGAGAACTGAAAGATAACCCACATTACAAGGCCATGGCCGCTCAGTCGGCACAACAAACCCTTAAATCTGTAGCCGAGTCAATCACAAGTTATAACCAACTTGTCGGTCTATACTACAAAGGCCAAGTAGATAGACCAAAACTTCTTAGGTACCGAAAGAAAGGGGGATTGGCTGCTGTTACTTTTCCTAGACAGGCTCTCACTTACAAAGAAGGTCTGTTTTGTCCGTCAATAAGTAAAGAAAGCAAACCAGATCTGCTTACTAAAATTACTTTGCAAGCTCCAGATTTCATTGATCCAGATTGGGTCAATGAAGTAACTGTTCGCCCATATCTGGGGCAGCTGTGGATCGATTGGGTAATTGATGACGGAAAGAAACCGGTAGAGAGTAACCCAAATCTTGATTACTCACAGGCATGGAGTTTTGATCACGGTGGCGATAATTGGCTGACCGGAGTTTCGACCCACGGAAAAAGCCTAATCATTGATGGTCGTAAGCTTAAATCAATGAACCAAGGGTATGCTCGTTTGGTTGCAAAGTATAAAACTGGTAAGCCCGAGTTTTATTGGGATTCCAATCTCGATCGTGTCCAACGGAAACGAAACAACCAGATGCGAGATGCAATTAATAAAGCCGCCAGGTTTATTATTAACCGTTGTCTTAGTGATTCGGCAAAGCCGACGCTACGCGAACGCGTAGGAAACTTGATAATTGGCTGGAACGAACGCCAAAAAGATTCAATCAATATAGGAAAGCGGGGCAATCAGAACTTTGTAGTTATCCCAACAAAAAGATTAATCAATAGACTTGAACAACTTTGCCCTGAATATGGGATTAAGCTGACAATTACCGAAGAAGCGTACACCAGTAAAGCGTCTTGCCTAGACAAAGACAGCCTTCCAAATTATGGTGAAAAACCCAAGAACTGGAAACCGTCAGGGAAAAGAGTGAAGCGTGGATTGTACAAAACTTCTTCTGGGTGCCTGATTAACGCTGATTGTAATGGAGCGACTAACATCGCTAGAAAAGTAGCCACACAGCTAGGTATTGATCTAGCCAAGGTGAGTAGGGAATTTTTGACAGTTCCACATCGATATGACATTTTCAAATCCCTGAAAAAATCATATCGAACGAGGTTGTTACGTAGCACGGTTTCAACCTGCCACGTAACAACCTCGTAGAATCCCCCGTGTTTCAACCGGGGGAGATGTCAACAATGAATTTGACTCAAAATATACCGCAAGCGGTCATAATCATCCTTAAGTAAGACACTCAAGGTTCGTCCGGCCTTGACTAACCAGTCGCGGTCAGTCTGACGAAGACGATAAACTTCCCTAATCACAGCTGCTGTCAGTGGGTCTACTGGGGCACCATTGACTTCCAAAAGTGTTCGCAAAAAATCCAACTGTTCACTAAAGTGAATAACCTCTGATGGTTCACACTGGTAGACAGGTTGATGAATTTGCGGTGGACGGGGTGGAAGATACTGATAGACTCGACCGTGATGGTTGCTAAAACCATTAACACCCTCTTCGGAAGACATAAACCCAACGATGGCAGCACGAAACTCAGTTTTGAGCATGGCAAAAATCTGAGGCTGCTGCTCACGTAATTCTGCCAGTGACAATCCTAAAGCTGTTGCTCGATGAACCGAGTCAATCGGGCTAGTCGTAGCATAATAAACTACAGCAAAAATTTGATTACCTGACTCATCATCTACAGATTTTACCCAGCTGCCAAAGGGAGGCATGACCGGAAAGCTTAGATCTTCTGGCTCTAAACATTGAGCTAGAAATTCTGTAGTTGCTGTTTCAATCACCTCAGCAAGGTGATGTTCTGAGCGATTGCTGGGAGTAAACTGGGGTAAGGGAAGGCGCATGGTTTAGCGATTAGTCATGATTAGTCATTAGTCATTAGTTATTGATCTCTTTGATCTATGCCTGTCCACTAACCCTTTTTACCAATTTTTGGTTTCACCTCTTCGATTTCCGACAGCTGAAACGTCACTAGTTTATCCCAGTTACCTCCTTCAAACAGCACAGCTGCTTTACCATCACTAACCCGCTGTACTAGCCCCTCAAAGCGATAATAGGTATCGTCTACATTAATTACGCGAACTATAGAACCTGGAAAAATCATGAGTGCCTAAAAACTTAGATTTCCTTTACTAGGATAGGAGCTATTGGACTTATTAGTCATCCAGTATCTTATAACCCATAACTCATTGAAACTTCAATCGCTGTCGATAATTGGCCACTGCTTGGGCTAACCCTAGGCCAAGAAAGTTGGTTAGTAGGGCTGAACGACCGTAACTGAGTAAAGGTAGAGGAATTCCTGTGATGGGAGCTAAGCCAATAGTCATCCCAATGTTGATCACGGTTTGAAACACAATCATTGAGAGCACGCCAATTGTTACCAGAGAGCCAAAGTTGTCTTTAGCATTCTGAGCAATCAGCACCAAGCGTAGGCACAACCACCACAACGCTAATAAAATACACAAGCAACCTATAAAGCCTAGTTCTTCACCAATGGCTGAGAAAATGAAGTCAGTATGCTGTTCCGGGATAAAGTGGAGTTGAGTTTGAGTTCCCTGGTTGAGTCCCCTTCCCCAAAGTTGACCAGCACCGATACCAATCCGAGACTGAATTAGGTGATATCCTCCGCCGAGGGGGTCTAGATCGGGGTTTAAAAAGAGCGTTAATCGGTCTTTTTGATAGTCCTTCAACAGATTCCAGAAGACTTTTCCTAACGGTCCGACAACTAGGTTAACAACCAGGGTACCCAAGGCTCCCAACCAGCGCCAAGGGAGACTGAGGAAGGCAATCAGTGTGATTACAGCAGCCCAGGTATACCATGCAGGTGAAGATATACTGAAGACAATGGCTGACACCAGAGGGGAAATCAACACGACCAACCAGGCGGGATTGGCATTTGCCCAGTAAAGCATACTCAAGGTAATTGCCCCAAACACCAAGGATGTTCCGAGATCAGGCTGCCCAAACACTAATGCCCAAGGTAATATAGTGACTGCTAAAGCTGCTATTACTGCTGGAATGGTAGTAGCTGGTCGTTTGTGCAAGATGGCAGCTAGAGTAATAATCAACCCGATCTTGGCAAATTCTGAGGGTTGAACATTAAACCCTCCAATGGTAACCCAACGCTGAGCACCTTTAGCACTAGCACCGATAATCATTACAGCAATTAAGGACAGATTAGTGATCCCGTAAATTAACCAATGCCATTGGATCAGGGATTGATAGCGCGATCGGGAAATGAAAAGAGCGATGAACAATCCAATACTACCAATGAGCAAGTGGGAGAGCCAGTAGTTTTCAGGATTGTCGATGGCTGCAGAGCGAATCATCACTGCCCCAAAGAGGGTCAGCCCCACAGTCAGGAATAACAGTTGCCAGTCTAATTCCTGCCAGGGGGCCCAAAACAGCCGCCAACGAATACTATTTCTAATTCTAAATTTATTTAATTTATTAATTTGTACCATCAGTTATGAGGTATGAGCTATAGCAAAGGGAACAGGGAATAGGGAATAGGGAACAGGGAATAGGGAATAGGGAATAGGGAATAGGGAACAGGTAATAGGGAATATGGCATCAAAAATTTTCATAATTCCTACACGGATCCCTATATTAGGCATTAGGGATTAGAAAATTGTTAATGGTGATTTTCCATTTTCTATTTTTAAGTTATGCCTTTGTTAATTAGAAAGGGCAGCAATGGAAACTTTGGCAGCAATCTGAGATGCGATCGCTACCAGTGCTTTAGCGGAGGCTGACTCTGGATTACCAACAGCGATGGGCAATCCTTGATCTCCTCCCTGCCGTAGGGAAATTTCTAGGGGAATACAACCGAGCAAGGGAATACCTAGTTCTTTTGATGTTTTTTCACCTCCTCCAGAGCCAAACAGGTCATACTGACGGTCGGGCAAGTCTGGTGGGATAAAGTAACTCATATTTTCTACTATTCCCAACACGGGGACTCCCATTTGCTCGAACATTTTCAACCCTCGGCGGGAGTCTAACAGAGCCACATTTTGGGGTGTTGTTACAATTACGGCTCCTGCCATCGGTACTGCTTGGGCTAAGGTTAGCTGAGCATCCCCAGTTCCTGGTGGCATATCCACAATCAGATAGTCCAATTCACCCCACTCTACCTGATAGAGGAACTGGCGAATAATCCCATTTAACATTGGTCCGCGCCAAATAACTGGCTGGTCTGGATCAATTAGAAATCCCATGGACACTAGCTTGACACCGTGGTTGAAGGCTGGCTCGATCACATCCCCCTGTTTTCCTTTCTGAACCATGACTTTGGCATCAGCTAATCCCAGCATGGCTGGAGCATTGGGACCATAGATATCAGCGTCTAGGAGACCCACTTTAGCCCCCAACTGAGCCAAAGCAACTGCCACATTTACCGCAACAGTACTCTTACCAACGCCTCCCTTACCACTGGAAATTGCTAAAATATTTTTTACCCCCTCAATACCAGTGCGGTCAGGCAAGGATTTTTGCTGAGGTGTTTCAGCGGTAACATCCACCACTACCTCTTCTACTCCCGATAGCTGTTTTACTGCCTTCTGGCAATCCTCTACAATAAATTCCCGCAAGGGACAGGCTGGGGTGGTCAACACTAAGGTAAAACTGACTGTACCGTTGTCAACCTTGACATTGCGGATCATATTTAATTCCACCAAACTCTTCTGGAGTTCGGGGTCTTGTACTGGTCGTAATACGTCTAAAACTGAATTTGTATCAAGCATCACAGATTTGCGGGCATAGCGTTTGTGTTAGCTAAGGCCACGAGTTAGGGGCTACGGTTAGATTGTAGAGCTTTACTAGGCGCAGTGATTCCCAATCAGACTAAGAAAATAGACCATTGAGGCGATCGTTACCAACTGTCTCGAAATGCATCTGATTATTTTTGTATTTGACTTACAGCCTAACCCTTAAGGGGGGTTAGGGGTAATTCCTACTCCCTGAAAACTGAAAACTATGTACTTAATAAAATCGTAAACCCCGATAAAATCTCATGTCAATCAATACTATAGCGTTAATTATACTTATTAAGTACATTCAAGTTTATTATCCCTGTCTTGATGCAGTCGGTGATGGGTGAAACTCCTTCATGTCATAGAACCTGTCACTACTCCCTACTCCCTAAAACCCACCGGCTTAAGTACCTCATGGTATTGATAAATACTATAGGTGTTGCGCCCCAGTTGATAGTGAAGATCAACTATCTCCGAGGCCGACTTAAAATTTTGTAAAACTACAACTCTCCCTTGTGATAGCTAGATTACAGCCCGATCGAAATCGCAAAAGTGCTCAAAAATTTTGTCGCTTGCACAAACTATGTTATTCTACAAGAGGTCTAAATGCTAGGGATAAATATGGACTTAACGAGAGACCTCTTAAAGGAAGTTGTCTGGTGGAGCTGTGCTCCCAGTCCGGTCTCTGATCACGATGATTCCGATTATCCTGACCAACCATCCCTAGCCAAGATTAAGCAGTTCGACTTTGGAAAACAATGTTATCATCCGGTTTATCACCCGATGATGACTAAAATTTTTGCAACTCTTCCGCACTAGAGGTTTATCTTGATAGGAGTTGGGCTGATAACTACTTTCTAGCCCTCTAGACATCAGAGATGTCAAAAGTTGTCAACAACAAGAGGTATTTATTTTGAATACAACCATTGCTGAACCCAAAAGTGCCAAGGCAGTTAATAGTTTTGATGCGATCAAGGAAGCCCACAAGCTTTCTGGAAAGGCTGAAGATATCAAGCAATACTACGATCAATGGTCAAGGGCCTATGACCAAGATGTTGAGAATGAAGACTATTGTGGTCCGGATTACATTGCTGCCTATTTGGATTTGTTACCCAAGCACGATGGTAAGTTTTTGAATTTACCCAATCTGGAAATCGAATGTTTTTGCGAGCGACTTGATTATACCATGATATGTTAACTGTTGACACAGCTACAAGTGGTGCCCGCAGTCAAGGGGGTAAAACCTATGGGAAAGAAGCTCCGAGATTGGGTGTAGAGCAGATACTTGATGTTTTGGGTGAAGCAATCGCGGTGTATGAATAGTCATCCCCAGAGTTGACAAAGTGTTAATATACCCGAATGCAACTTGCTGATTAGTGAAAGTGAAGAACTAACGGAAAAAATGTTGAAACAACAAATAAATCAATATACTGGCATTAGCGAATATTACGATCTTTTGATGACAGCAGGTTATTATGATTACGAAGCTCAAACCGATTCTCTAGCTCACATATTAAAATCATGTAATTCTGTTCTGGAATTAGGCGTCGGAACCGGATTAGTCGCTGAAAAATTAATTTACAAATTGCCTGAAATTGATTTTGTGGGAATTGATTTCACTGAAAGTATGTTAATCCAAGCACAAAAACGCCTGCCAAAAAACATTGATTTACGCCATGAAAATGTATTAACCATGGATTTGTGCAAAAATTTTGATGCAGCTTTTTCCAATGGAGGAATTTGGTATTTTATTGACAAACATGAAAAAGACTATATTTTTTGTAGCCATTTACCAAAAATACAAAATATTATCAAGAGTTTCCATAATGTAGCAAATCACTTGAACAATCAAGGAAGCTTAATTTTTAGTGTTCAAGGTGTTCATCAGGATTATGAAGAAAGTTTACCCGATGAAATAACTTATAGTCAAAAAATATTCCCACTTCCTTATGATAAGTTTGATAAACACTATAGTTTTCATCGAAATAAAATGCTCTTGGCAAAGCAAACTTGTAAATATCAGCTCTTGCCAGAATCAATGGCTCAAATATTATTGCATGAATGTGGTTTTGAGTTTCAATATATAAGTCCCTGTAAGCAATATCATGTCTATAAGAAAGTCATCTAAGCAGGCTTAAGCTGTTCAGCATTTAGATTGGGATACCTCAATTAATAATCACAGGAAACAGGTAATAACCAATTTAAAGGCACATCAGCTTATAATTAGAATATCAAAAATAAATTTTTTTTGTTTGGACATAAAAAAACATGAATAAAATAGGCTTTATAGGT
Organism: Moorena sp. SIO1F2; assembly: GCF_010672755.1. Lineage (NCBI taxonomy): Bacteria > Bacillati > Cyanobacteriota > Cyanophyceae > Coleofasciculales > Coleofasciculaceae > Moorena > Moorena sp. SIO1F2. Next base: position 3,209 of record NZ_JAAHFV010000037.1, on the reverse strand, counting down.
GTTGGTAACATGGGAAATCCCATGGCACGAAATTTACTTGAAGCAGGTTTTTCTGTGGTTGTCCATGATTTACGTCCGGCATCAGCAGAAAACCTGATAAAAAAAGGAGCAAAATGGGCAGAATCACCAGAAGTCGTTGCTCGTCAAACAGATGCAGTGATTACAATGTTACCCAATCCTGCAGCAGTGGAAAGCGTTCTTTTGGGTGAGAAAGGACTATTAAAAAGTTTAAGTCCCAATTCAACTTGGATTGATTGTACGACCAATTCTCCCACCTCATTCCAACGAATTGCCGAAGAAGCTATTTCTGTGGGGGTTAAGGTATTGGAAGCACCCGTAACCAATGCAGTGGATGGGGCAGAAAGAGGAGAATTAATCTTTTTCGTTGGTGGTGAACTTGAGGTATTTGAACAAGCAAAGCCTATTCTTGAACCGATGGCAGAACAAATTTTTTATGCAGGAGGTTTAGGAACGGGAAATATAACTAAGCTAATTACTAATATGCTCTGGTTTATCAATGCTTGTGCAATCGGAGAAGCACTTGTTATTGGAGAAAAAGCTGGTATTCCACTTACTAATTTATCGGAAATGATTAAAGCAAGTGCTGGCAACAGTTGGGTTGCACAGCATGATATTCCATCTATCTTTGCAGGACATTATGATCCATCCTTTACTCTTAAACTGTGTGTCAAAGATTTGCGGCTTATTGATGAACTTGCTCAACAATACAATATACCTTTAATGATGGGAAATCAAGCTAGAAGTATTTTTCAGTCTGCCCAGGCAAAATATGGTCACGACAAAGGAGAAATGTCTGTGGTTAAACTGTTAGAAGATATTGTAGGAGTATCTTTGCAAATTAATCAAGTAAGTAAGGATTAAGCTTTAAAATATAGATAATAAAGAAGGATGAATGTGACCCAATTATTGGCGCTTTCATCCAAAGCATAAAATAATAATACGTGAATTAACGACAATGGATAAAATATTAGCTCTGTGGGCATTGCCACGATCAACGTCTACTGCATTTGAGCGTATGATGCGAGAAAGAGGGGATTTTTCAGTACATGACGAACCTTTTGGGTTATCTTTTTACTACAGTCAAGAGCGTCGTAACACTACCCGTTATCCAGAAGCGGAGTTAAATCCTGAAAATAGTTTTAATTCAATCTTAGCAAAGTTAAAGCAAGAAACTGAAAATAAGCCCGTTTTTATTAAAGACATGGGCTACTATGTTACCCATATAGCTAACCCGGAGTTTTTGTCTAATTTTGAGAATACTTTTTTAATAAGAAATCCAGAAAAATCTCTGCCGTCACTTTTTAAAAATTGGCCTGATTTTACCTTAGAAGAAACTGGATATGCTGAACTAAATAGGCTGTTTGAAACATTGAATGAAATGAATGGAAAAGTTCCAATATTAATAGATTCAGATGATTTAGTCCAAAAACCTGAAGCAACGGTGAAGGCTTATTGTGAGGCTGTGGGTATCTCTTTTATTAAAGAAGCTCTAGCATGGAAAGCTAAGCCTCAACCTGAAATCAATCAATGGGAAGGTGGATGGCATGATTATACTCAATCTAGTCAAGGATTTAAAGAACGAGAAAAAAAAGATTATGCCAAAATTGAAGACCATGAACATTTAAAGCAAGCTTATGAGTTTTGTTTGCCTTACTACCAAAAGCTCTACGAACAGCGCCTTTGTATTTAATATAAATTAATAAAAAAAGATAGATATTTTTTTTATTAATTTATCTAATTAACAAAATTCAAATACCTCAATGCTTAAAACTCACTCAGGCAACGAAGAACACAAACGCCTCTACAAAATCTGCTTAGAGCATGGGTTTTTCTATTTGAAAGATCATGGCATTTATGCCGATTTAGTTCAACAAACCATCGACAGCTCTCGTAACTTTTTCCAGTTGCCAAAGGACATTAAAGAAGACTACGGACAGGATAAACAAACCGTTTATCCCAACACGTCTAGGGGCTACGTCCCCCTTTATGGCGAAACCCTCCATGAGGATGTTGGTCCTGATCCCAAGGAACTTTTTGACCAAGGCAATCGAACATCCACCTTCAGACAAGCCGTTTACTGGCCCCAGCTTGATTCCTGATGATACTGTAGCCCCTAGTTTTGCGGCATCCCACTATCAGCTTCAAGGGGAAATTATGACTAAAATTGTTCCCCACCTTCTTAGGGCACTGGCTGTTGCTTTGAACCTTGACCCGGATTGGTTTGAGCCTTATTTTGATGATCCAATCCTGATCCATCGAACTATTTACTACCCCTCGGAAAGTGGTGTGGCAGGAAAACATACAGACAACGGTATTTTCACTGTGTTAATCCAAGAATATTTTCCCACTCCTTCCCTGCGGGTTTATACTAAAAATGCCTGGATTGATGCGGTCTGTTTAGAAGATGCTTTTGTGATTAATTTGGGGGATATGTTGCAACTTTGGACAAATGGTTTGTTTGTGAGTACTCCCCACGAAGTGATTCATACACTCTCCAGGAGTCGGATTTCGATTCCTTTCTTTGTTTATCCAGATGTCAACGCAACGTTTGAACCGATCGGAACCAATAAAAAGATCAATGCTACTGACATTATGCTGAAAAACTTTAATTCAATTTGGGTGAATAAAACAGGGGCAGGTAGGGCTAAAGAATTAAAGTAATCAGGATTTTGTAGATAAGTTATAGGGATAATAGCTGACTTGTCGCCCCCTCAGCCTTGGTTCACTGGTTGACCATACCCCCTAAACCCCACCCGCGACACCCGGTCTTCTTTTTCCCCTTCTTGTCCCCTGCTTGAGCGAACCCATGTTTTGCGATCGCATTAATCTTTATCTGTACAATCCCATCTCAATCCTCAAATAGCTCTTTATTTCCTTAAAGGTGCTGACTTGAGTCAATTTTGATATAACCAAGACACAAAATCCCCCTCACCTTCAAAATCCAACAACCTGAGCAGGTGACAACAGGGTCAATTTCTATAGCGCTTGTCATAATCAGGAGCTAAACAGGATTTTTTCCCTCTTGCCTCTTGCCTTCCCCTCCTGGGAGGGGTTAGGGGTGGGTGCCTCTTGCCTGTTGCCTATTATCTCCTTCACCCTTGATCAAGAATTAATAGCTAGCAATTTTTGAAAATTGGTATAGGGTACCTAAATCAATTGTGATAATTTTTGATGCCATATTCCCTACA
>NZ_JAAHFV010000369.1:0-6110 GCF_010672755.1 Moorena sp. SIO1F2 | reverse complement strand
TCCCGACTCCCTAATTAAGGTAGTTCACTTATTCGCTTCAACCCAGCAGAGTCCTGGGTTGAAGCGAATAAGTGAACTACCTTAATTAGGGAGTCGGGAGGTGTGGGGAGATGGGGAGATGGGGAGATGGGGAGATGGGGTGATGGGGAGATGGGGTGATGGGGTGATGGGGTGATGGGGAGATGGGAAACATTTTTATAGGGTACGAGGTACATTAAATTTTATTACCCCTACTCCCTATTCCCTATTCCCTATTCCCTATTCCCTATTCCCTATTCCCTATTCCCTATGACCAGAAATAAAATGAAATTACCGACTTTTTTAATTATAGGTGTACAGAAGGCAGGAACAACATCGATTTATAACTACTTAACGCAACACCCTCAAGTTTATATGAGTCCGGTTAAGGAAACCAATTTTTTTGAAAAAGATTGGGGAAAGTTGCCTCCAGAACTAATAACTCCTAACAAAAATCGAATTGATACCTTTGAAAAATATTGTAAACTTTTCGAAGACGTTAAGGATGAAATAGCGATTGGTGAAGCATCCCCTAACTATTTGTTTCATTATAAATCATCTTCTGAACTAATATTGCGTTATTTGCCCGATGTTAAACTAATTGCTATTCTCCGAAATCCCATAGACCGAGCTTATTCGGATTATTTAATGCACGTTCGGGAAGCGACGGATGTAGCGGGTAAGGTTCAACCATTATCGGAACAGCTTAAGTTTCGCTCTAAGGGGTCGTTTACCCTAAAAAAAGGACTATATAATGATCAACTGAAACATTTTTTTGAAAAGTTTAATCGACATAAAATAAAAGTTTATCTGTACGATGATTTATGTAAAAATTCCGTGGCTTTGCTCCAGGATATGTATCGATTCATTGGAGTAGATGAAACGTTTATCCCGGATGTATCCAAAAAAGCTCAAGTGGCTCAAGTTCCTAAAGTAAAATTGGTTAATGATCTGTTGCGGAAACAAAATCCCTTCAGAACTATGGTGGCTTCTGGACTAAAGTACATCGTTCCGCTAGAGGTGAGGCAAACTGTTCGTTTGGCGCTAATTAACATGAACTCAACTGATAAGAAAAAAGCTGCTCTTTCTAAAGAGGAACGGCAACAGTTGCTGGAATTTTATCGTGATGATATCCTCAAACTCCAAGATTTGATTCAACGAGACCTTTCGGTTTGGTTAACTGTTTGAGTGTAAGTAGTCAGCTTAAGCGCTACGCGTACGCTACGCGAACAGCTATTGAAGAAAACAGGTCAGAATTCATTTAATCTGAGTTATGTCGCAGCGTTGAAGCCTGCGCCACAAACTAGCTAGAAGTCAGATAGGACTTACGCAAATCCCTCAATTTAACGCTACCTGTAGGGTGGGCAAGGTTTTGCCCACCCTACCCATGCATTCTGTGCGGGTGGAACAGGCTTCTAGCCTGTGATAAGTGCGCATATGCTTACCCATGGGCGATACTGGGTTCGAACCAGTGACCTCTTCCGTGTGAAGGAAGCGCGCTACCACTGTGCTAATCGCCCATACTTTTTTAGTCACTAGCTTTACAGTATACCACAAATTACGGTCACGTGACAACTAATGTTTGCGTTAAAAGCTGACTTTTCTGATATCCCTTGATGGTGAATCAGTCAGCTGTGGATCAAGCTAGATATCAATCTAGATATAAAATCTTAAAACTACACTATAGCATTTTTATACCACCAATTTAGGAGTTGACAAACACAAGTAAGTAATGTTACATTAGCATCGCAAGAGTTTTAATGGTTAGACCCCTATAAACAGTGGGTTGCCTAACTATCAGGTAGACAGGATTTTTTTCACTCTTTCCTCTTCCCTTTTCCCTGCTCCCTGCTCCCTAAAAACCCAGAACTTTGTACTTAATTGAATTGCAAACCGCTGTATCGATGAGTCAGTTAGTAGTCTTAAAACTGGGAAATGGAAATTGTCAGGAAGGTTTTCCTACTGTTATCGCTCAACTTTGGGAAACAGATCATCGTAATCCGATTCAGTTTACTGGATGTTTGCCTGCTGCACCGGAACTGCCTAAACTCTACAAACGCTGGCAATTAATGTATGCAGCACTCTACGGAGGCTTCAGGTGCGATCTCCGTCTGGAAATTCATGACGTTAGTATCACTAATGTTTCAGAAGCTGAGTTTAGGAATCTGTCTCAACAGTTAGAAGAGCAAATTAATACCTGGCTCAATGCTGAAGAATTTCACAAGATTGAACGGCGAGTGCGAACTAAACTAATGCCGTCTGAGGAAATTAGAGTGATTATCGAGGCGGAAGATGACCAAGTGCGACGATTGCCTTGGCATTTGTGGCGTTTATTTGAAGATTACCCGCTGACAGAAGTGGCGTTGAGTAGCCAAGAGTATGAGCGAGTCAGAACGCCAGCTCGAGAGTCAACGGGTCAGGTTAGGGTATTAGGAATTTTAGGAAATAGTGAAGGGATTGAGGTTGAAAAAGACCGCGCTTTACTTGAGCAGTTACCAGAGGCGGAAACTGTTTTTGTGGTGCAGCCACAACGCCAAGAGCTTAACCACCAGCTTTGGGATAAACAGGGATGGGATATCCTGTTTTTTGCGGGACATAGCGGGAGTGGGGCGGATGCTAAAACCGGTTACATAAGTATTAATCAAACTGATAGCTTAACGATTTCCCAGTTAAAGCATGCTCTGAGAACAGCTATTACCTGTGGTTTGAGACTGGCAATTTTCAACTCTTGCGATGGCTTGGGATTGGCACGGGAATTGGCTGATTTACATATTCCTCAATTGATTGTGATGCGGGAGCCGGTGCCCGATCGAGTGGCACAGGAGTTTTTGAAGTCCTTTTTAACGGCATTTGCTGGTGGAAAATCCTTATATTTGGCAGTGCGGGAAGCTAGGGAACGGTTGCAAGGGTGGGAAGATAACTATCCTGGTGCTAGCTGGTTGCCAGTGATTTGCCAAAATCCGGCTGTTGTTCCGCCGACTTGGCAACAGTTGCGCGATCGCAATCAATTCCCTTCTGTTTCAGGTAGCTCCAGTCAGGCTCATGGGTCACAAACCTCTTCAGAGGGTCAACACATGATGCGATCGGCTGTAACAAAGGGTCAAACTTCATTGCCCAGTACCTCCCCTACTCCTTCAGACCAAACTAGCTCCGACAAACCATCCCATTCGTTTCCGATTCGTTTACTATGGTGCGATCGCATTTTGTTACTCAAGGCTAGTGTATTCGCCATGGCTTTGGTGATGGGATTGCGGTGGTTGGGACTATTGGAAGGGCTTGAACTAAAAGCTTTTGACAAACTGATGCGACAACGACCCTATGAAATGCGGGACGAGCGTCTGTTGATTGTTAAGGCTACCCCAGAGGATATTAAAAATCAGGAACAGCAACCCAAGCATGGGGCATCGTTATCAGACCATACTCTTACTCGGCTATTTGAGAAACTCCAGGAGTATGAACCAGTCACGATTGGCTTAGATATCTATCGTGATTTTCCGGTGGATCCAGCTTACCCTAAACTAGCAACTTACCTGGGACAAAAGAATTTATTTGGTATCTGTAAAGTGAAGGATGCTAAGGCTGGGGACACCGAAGGGATTTCTCCACCCCTGGAAATTCGGCCAGATCGGATTAGTTTTAGTGATGCTTTACCTGACAAGGGGGGAATCCTCCGTCGCCATCTGTTATCTCTGAACTCACCAGACCTGACTGATAAGTGTACTGCTAAGAATAACCTTAGCCTGCTACTAGCCCTATACTATCTAGATGCTAAGGGTATCCAATGGGGCTACACATCAAATCAGCAATTGTGGATTGATGCGCCACATTTGGGTAACGGTAAAACTGTTGTGCTGAAGGAATTAAATTCTGATACCGGTGGCTACCACAGAGTGGATGCAGCAGGTAGACAAATCTTGCTAAATTACCGTTCCCGTCGCTCTCCTGAAGATATTGCACTAACAGTCAATGTTGGCGATATTCTCAATGATAAGATTCCGCCCCAGCGCAGGTCCCAACTGAAGGGTCGGATTATTCTTGTTGGTATAGCCGGTCCAATTAATACCAGTAGTGATTACTGGCTCACCCCTTACAGTGCCAGTCAGTCCCTGAGCGAGAAGCGAACACCAGGAGTGGTGATTCAAGGACATATGGTAAGTCAAATCCTGAGTGCGGTTCTGGATAATCGACCTTTGTTGTGGGTTTGGTCAGAATCGGGAGAAGTGCTGTGGATTTGGGGTTGGTCTGTGGTAGGAAGTGTAATTGGTTTGGTAATGGGATTCCGCTCAGGCCAGGCTAGGGGTATGCATTTCCTAAGTGGCTTGGTAATCTCGACGGGAGTGGCACTTGGTGCTTTGTATGGCATTTGTTATCTGTTTATTTTGCAAGGGGGTTGGATACCGCTGGTGCCATCAGCAATGGTATTGGTGCTTACTTCGGTGGGTATGGTTTTGGTAGTACGTTATACACCATGTTCCAATCAGATGTGAAACTTAGATTGATGCAAAAAGGGAACTTCTGAGACCCAGCCAGCATCTTCCTTGGCAAAAGCATCGGAGTTGACAATGGTTAAAATTAAACTGCTTTATGGGATTGCGTTTGCTCTGACGACTCTCACTAGCTACCCAGCACAAGCGCAATTGATGGAATCCACTGGCAATAGGGCTGAATCTATAGCAGTAGAGTTTAAACAGCCAGATTATTCAGGTGATGCGCCGAGCGGACGTAGGCGAGGTACAGGTAATCGTGGATATTGTCCTATGGCTGTTTCTGAAATGGGAGGAAACCTTAGGATGACTCCTGTGATCGCTAAAGATAGTAGGGGATTGACAGTTAATGAGTCTCCGACTATCTGGGTTCATGTTTCCTATCAATCTGAACCTGTTGAGAGGGGGCTTTCTGGGGAATTTTCCTTGCAGGATTCAAAAACTAACACCAAGCTTGCTCCAAAATATCTCCCTGTTACTTTGCCAAGTCGGTCTGGTGTGTTTAGCATACCTATTCCCTACTCCTTAAAGGTTGGTAAGTGGTATCGCTGGTATCTGATCGTTGATTGTAATTCCCCAGACTCGTTTTACGATGACTCGGTTTTGTTTATTAGAGGACTGTTGAAACGGGTTGAATTGCCAGAGTTTAAGCATCCATTAGATACAACAAACTCACAGCAGAAGCTAATGACAGTTTATGCTGAAAATGGCATTTGGTATGATGCCTTGAATCAAGCAGCTAAACTTCGTTGTAGTAATCTACAAAATGCTACGTTTGCTGAGGCTTGGTCCCGATTGTTGAAAGCGGTTGAATTGGAAGAAATTACCCAGGCAAGCTTGATATGTCGGGAGTAGTTTGGTTTAACTACAAGGGAGCAGGGAGTAGGGAGTAGGGAGCAGGGGGATAGGGTTTGATGGTTTTTCAGCTATCAGCGTGTCGCGTATCAGCTATCAGCTATCATTAATGCTTACTTTTTTATAACTGAGTCTAAGTCAAATGCACAACAGCTTAGGCGATCACCTTAAAGTCAGAAATTGTCTCAATCCATACCCGTGCTCCACAATGTAGAGGCTCATCTGGGCGATACATCACCCGACAGGGGCCATTGACTTCGACAGTATGACCGTAAGTGTTTTTAGAGCCTCGTTTTACGGTAATCACCGGATTGCGTTCGCCAGTGTTGTGATTTTGGCGAATGACTTTTTGATTAACGTGGATGACAGCTTTAGTGTAATTTGTACGCTTTGACCAATTCCGCTTTGGTCCGCGAGTACCAGGGGTGACCACTGGCATGCCATCAAATAAGGGAATTACCCAAGTTCTACCGACCTTATAAGCACCTTTGACTCTGCCCTTGCTCAACAGGAAACGGACGCGAGTGGCAGAGATACCTAGTAATTCAGCGGCTTGTGCGGTAGAAATCATCATGGCGGTAAAACCATTGTGTTTACGATATTGTTATTTTAACACGATTTTTTAAAAGATGCAAGGGGTGGGTGAGAAGTATCGAAAGCATCATGAGTGTTATAAGGGTTATGAGGGTGGTCAGCCAGAAAAACTATTGCATTAACGTCAGGGGTTGTAAGGGCAATGAGGGTTATGAGGGT
>NZ_JAAHFV010000368.1:0-6145 GCF_010672755.1 Moorena sp. SIO1F2 | reverse complement strand
CATCAGCAATACAAATAACTGTGTTACCACTGTCCCGTAGGTATCTAGCCATTAACTCTAACTGAGCCAGGTTATCTTCCACAATCAAAACTTTACTCATAGTTCAATTAATTGGTTGGTGTTTAACACTATAATCTAATCATGAACTTGTTGACTGTTGACTATTGGTTTACTATTGAATGTTGACTGTCCAATAGGGTCAACTCAACAAAAAACGTTCAATTCAATAAACTTTTCATTGACCTAGTCAAAAATAAAACTTTAATAAAACTTTAATAAAACTTTAATAAAACTTTAATAATTAATACGGATAATTAGAACGGTTCGAGCTTACTGCTATGGACTTAATCCAAAGACAGTAGTAGAGTTAGTTTACTGGTGCATACATAATAAAATAACCCCAAGACTAACGGATTAGTGTTAGCTACCGTCAACTGAGGAATTGCTGAAAATTTATACATATGCACTTGACAAGCTAAAGAAGCGCTATAGAAATGCACGAAATTCGCGCTCTTTAAATTAAGACATATGTCTTAGTCCAATATATCCAAAAAATTTTAGCTTGTCCACGGGGCTGATAAGATAAAATACCATGGGATTGACTAAAATGCTCATGACTGGTATATCTACTACAGTAACTCCACGGGACATCCACCGACAGCAATTTCCGGCATTAGCCCACAAAGCCTATTTCAATTTTGGGGGCCAAGGGACTCTGCCTCTGGTATCTCTAAATGCCATCCAACAAGCCTATGAGTATGTGCAGCGCTATGGCCCATTCTCGGGTAAAGTCAATGACTGGGTTACCGAGGAATCCCACAAAACTCGAAGTGCGATCGCATTAGAGTTGGGGACATCAGCAGAAACCATCACCCTCACCGAAAATGTTACCGTTGGCTGCAATATTGCCATGTGGGGGATTGATTGGCAACCGGGTGATCACATCCTGATGAGTGATTGTGAACACCAAGGCATTATCGCTACTGCCCAGGAAATCTCCCGTCGGTATCAGGTAGAGGTATCTACTTGTCCAATTATGGCAACTCTAAATCAGGGAGACCCCACTAAAACTATTGAGCAATACTTACGACCTCAGACGCGATTGGTGGTATTGAGTCATCTACTGTGGAATACGGGTCAAGTATTGCCACTCAAGGATATAACTCATGTGTGTCACAACTATGATCAGAGTAGCCAATTGGTGAGGGTTCTAGTGGATGCAGCTCAGTCAGTAGGTTCTTTGCCCTTAAATCTAACTGAACTGGGGGCAGATTTCTATGCCTTTACCGGTCACAAGTGGTGGTGTGGCCCAGAAGGAGTGGGAGGTCTCTATGTGAGTCCAGATGCCTTGAGCAGCCTCAATCCCACATTTATTGGTTGGCGGGGGATTATTCTGGATAAAGCTGGGAAACCTGTGGATTGGCAACCAGATGGACAAAGATTTGAAGTGGCTACCTCGGCTTATCCCCTGTATGGAGGATTACGTAGTGCGATCGCAATTCATCAGCAATGGGGAACTGCTGAGGAACGTTATCAGCAAATTTGTCAATTGAGTGAATACCTATGGCAAGGCTTATCCAAGTTGGAAGCAGTCAGGTGTTTGGCTACTTCACCTCCCAAAGCTGGTCTGGTGTCCTTTGTGTTGACTAATGGCAAGCGCCATAACACGTTAGTAGAGTTTCTGGAGCAGCAAGGCTTTTTGCTACGAACTCTCCGGGACCCAGACTGTGTCCGTGCCTGTGTTCACTACTTCACCCAGCCGGATGAAATTGATAGGTTGATTGAGGCCATTGATGGGTTTAGTTTTGATAATTAATCAGAAAAGCTTAAGTCAAAGCTTAAGTCAAAGCTTAAGTCAAAGTTTAAGTAAAGATGCACCCCATTAGATAGTCATGGCCTACGATTCACACACATTTCATACTTTCTATAATGAGGGGCTAGTGTTTGCGATCGCATTTGCAGTTAGGTTTGTTTTGTATGAGTTGATGTTTGTTTTCGTTGACGATTGACGGTTAAGGGTTGACGGTTAACTGTCAACCCTTAATATCATCTCAGGATAATTAGCCTTAATAAAAATCTCCCCCATCTCCCCACACCTCCCACCCTCTAACTCAATCCGCGCCGAGGCTCCATACTTTTATGATGGGTATTAAACTGGACTTGATATTACACCCCTACTTACTTCCTCTGGCCTATCCCGGAGTAAATCCATAATTTCATCAGTGTAGCGATGGAATTCGGGATTACGCTTGATTTTGTAAGTGCGCTCACCCTGTAACTCAATCCGCAATTCCCGTTGAATTGTACCAGGTCGTGCTGTCAGCACATAAATCCTTTGAGACAAAAACACTGCCTCTTCTACATCATGGGTAATCATTAATATGGTGCAACCTGTCCGCTGCCAAACCTCAAGCAAAAACTGTTGCATGGTTTCCTTAGTTTGTACATCAAGTGCGCCAAAGGGTTCATCCATCAGCAGGATTTTCGGATGACAGGCTAGCGCTCTTGCGATCGCAACCCGTTGTTTCATGCCCCCAGATAATTCTTTCGGATAGGACTTAGCAAACCCAGACAGCCCAACCACATCTAAATAATAACCAGCCTGTTCTCGGCGTTTTTGCTTTGGGACACCTTGCAGCTTTAAGCCAAACTCTACATTATGGATCACATTCATCCAAGGGTATAGGGTATATCGTTGGAAAACCATGCCTCGCTCTGAACTAGGTCCAGTCACCGTCAAACCATCAACCGTAATTTCTCCAGCTGTAGGCATATCTAAACCAGCTATCAGACGCAACAGGGTAGACTTACCCGAACCAGATGCACCCACAGCACAGACCAATTCCCCTGTCTCAACATGCATATTAATATCCTTTAGGGCAACAATAGTACCTTGTTTCGTGGGAAATTGTTTGTAAAGGTGATAAATTTCTAAGTGCATGGTTTTTTATTATTAGTGATATTGGTAATTCGGTATTGGGTATTGAGTATTCGGTATATTGAGTATTGGGTATTAGGTATTGTAATTCTCAATTTTCCTGCAAGCCTTTTCCCTTTTGCTTGTGATTACGTAAGCATATGCTGTTCGCTTAGCGTGGGCTTCGACGCTGGGAAGTAGCCCATTAGCTGACAGCTTACCTTCAACCTTCAACCTTCAACCTTCAACCTTCAACCTTCAACCTTCAACCTTCAACCTTCAACCTTCAACCTTCAACCTTCAACCTTCAACCTTCAACCTTCAACCTTCAACCTTCAACCTTCAACCTTGGCCTTTCGGCCACGCTACGCGAACAACCGTTAACAAAAAATCTAATCAATCGCCCATTTACAGGTAAGTCTGAGCAGCAATCGGAAGGATAAATCAATGGCAAATCCGATTAATCCTAGAATAATCAAGCAGGCAAATATTTCATCGGTTTTTAGAAACTTTTGGGCTAGCAAAATACGTTTACCTAGTCCCACTTTTGCTGCGACCAATTCTGCTACAATCACTAAATTCCAAGATGCTGCCATGTTGACTCGAAATGCATCAATAATATTGGGAATCACATAGGGAGTAATCACCTCTAATAGGACTTGTCTTCTTAGTCCTCCCAAAGTGTAGGTGCTTTCAATTAAATCCTTGGGAACAAACTTTACTGCATCCATAATCATTAAGGTATTAAAAAAGACAGTACCGATAAAAATAAGTGCAATTTTCGGTGCTTCATCAATACCTAGATAGATAATGAATAGAGGGATAAATGCCGGAGCTGGCATATAGCGAACAATACCAATTATTGGTTCTGTTAACCCTCGGATACTGGCAAATGCTCCCATGGAAATCCCCAAGGGAATGGAAATAAGTGCTGCTAACAGAAAGCCAGCAAAAACTCTGAGAATGCTAGCAACAGTATCTTGAATAAGAAAGCCTTGTTGCCACAAACGGATAACGGCTTTCCCCACGTCAATCGGTGACGGGAGGAAGACGGAATCAAGGCCAGCAAAACTTGAGATGAGCCACCAAACAACAAACGGAATAGTAACTGATAGGATAATTAATATCCAGTTTAAGGATTTGGGAATATCCTCAGCAATGCGCCAAAAAACGGTGGGTTTTAGAGTTTTGGTTGTCTGGGAACTATTCATTAAAGAGTCTAAGAAATGTGGTGGGTGCGTTAACGACGTGTAACGCACCGGTTTAATTAGATGGGTTATTAATGACTAAGAACGACCTGCGGCATAGGCTTTGACAAACTGGTCATCAAGTATCTTATCTAAATCAGGAACTTTTTGAATAAATCCCACATCCAGCATAAACTGAGACATCTTTTTAGCGGCAAACGGCATATGCTTCATACTATTACCAGGGATAAATGCCTCTAGGTTTTCTTCCAGGGTAAATATTCGAGTTCCTTCTTTAAACTGTTGGAATTCCTCAACACTAACATTAGCGCGTTCCGCCAGCAGTTCATCGGCCTTCTTGGGATTATTTTTGATAAACTCTAGGATATCAAACCAAGTCTTTACTAGAGCTTGAACTTGGCCAGGACGTTCATCAATCAGCTTTTGAGTAACGACAAGTAAGTCAGGGATTGCCCCAGGAAATGCTTTGGAACTAATTAATTCTTTACTTCCCTTTCGTTTTAGGGCAGTGAGCCAAAAGGGAGGGAATGCACCCACGGCATCTACTTTACCCGCTGCAAATGCTGCTGCTGCTGCCCCAGTTTCTAAGGGTACAATTTCCACATCTTTTCTGGACATTCCCTCTTCTTCTAGGGCTAAGCTAAGCAAGAAGTCATCTACAACTCCCTCTTCTATTGCTACCTTTTTACCTTTCAAATCTTTCAGGGAATTAATCTCTGCTGTGACAATAATTTTGTCATTGCCAGCAGAGTTATCATTCACCAGAACCGCTACTTCACCATTAACAGCATCAGCAGCAAAAGATATCGTATCATTAAGGGTTTGGCAATTAGCATCTAGTTTTCCTGCTGCTAAAGCTTCCATGGATTCCAGGTAGCCATCAAACCATTTTAGTTGTACATTAAGGCCATTGGCTTCAAATAAACCTTCTTTTTCCGCAATGTACCACGGCCACCAACCAGGCCAACTGCTGTATCCCATAACAATGGGAGTAGAATCTTTAACGGCTTGGGAGTTATCTGAGGGTTTGGTGTTTGGGGATTGGTTGCAGCTAATAGCTAGGACTAAACTAAGTAGAAATACAGCACATAGGGATAGTAATTTGGGAATTTTCATTCTTCTATTGCGGCAGTATAACACACCTACACTCCTAGAGTTAGGTGGGAATGAATGCTGCACCTCCAACTAATGGTTTACAGATTAATCCGACACTGGGTTCAAGTAACCGTTTTTTCTGGGCAGAAAATTTTCCAAGTCTTTTCCAGTTAACATCTGACCCAGACACCGATCATCCTACCATCCACACTTCCCTTTCAGGAGTATTAGATTTGACATGGTAGATGACTGCTAACGTTACACCGTCCATTGCCTGGTTGGCTGGGATCTGCTTATTTTTGTCAGCTTTATCTTTGTATAGCCTGATGTTCTAAGGTTAGAGGTTTCCCCAGAAGTGTTTAATCCAGCTATCAAAGTTTACCAAAATTGCTAATGTCTGTCTATCGTTGTTGTGAACAGAGCAAGAATTAGGATAAAGATGCTAAAAACTGTAGTTAAAGATACCAAGTTAATCTAAAACTAGTTCATCCGAAGTTCCCTGATCTAAAGTTAAACACTTCTGCATCCCACCTTGAGTGGGAAGGAATCCAATCAATCATTATATAGAGTGGAAAGATCAGAATTTATAAGAATTTGTGGGGTCTTTTTTTAACGCTTCCCTTGCGCCTTAACTTGCATCCTAACCCTATAAGCTCATAGGTCTGGTGTGGGGAATTCTAGTTCTTCTAGTTTCTAGTTTGGGTAAAATGCAATCAGCTAGGTCTAACTAAGGGGAATCACCATGCTAAAGTATGACCCATTACAATATCTTCCTACTTCCGAGGAGTTACCCTCTTCTGATAACACCCCTGTGGATAACGAACTGCAAGATTTAATTCCCCACTTGCTCAAAGGGATCTTATCCTTAATCTGGCAACAGCGCTATGACTGGTTTTTTGGAATTGATATGGGCTACTATTACCAA
>NZ_JAAHFV010000367.1:0-6153 GCF_010672755.1 Moorena sp. SIO1F2 | reverse complement strand
GACTGATGCGCTTGAGAAATCGTTGAGCATCGAAAAGCTTTATTGAGCACACCAGCTACAGCGAAAGGGACTTGGTCAATCCCTCTTCCCATCCCCCCGTCTCCCTAAGCTGTCACACACTTAATTTTTGGGTTGAGACTGATGGGGAGATGGGGAGATAGGGAGATGGGCGGATGGTTTGACGGTTTCTTTCATAACATGAAAAGATGAAATTTAGATGCGTGTTAGCTGATCAACTTACACAGATAAATTAGATAGTCAAGTACCTTACGCTGTAGCTGGTGTGCTCAATAAAGCTTTTCGATGCTCAACGATTTCTCAAGCGCATCAGTCCTAGGGTATATTTTTTAACCATAGAAATTTGCTATGATCTGGTTAAGATTGATAAAATTACCGCAATTTCCATAAACTGATTAGAATTACTTGAATTAAACCTTGCGGTTGAATTAATCATTGTGTTAAGCATTTAACGTTTGTCCCAACTATCCGCTGTCCCAACTATCCGCTACTTTTGTTCGTTACTGCCAAACCAGTATAAGTTTGCTCAAGGGTATTCGCGCTCCGGGTCCCAAACATGAAGTTATCGGGTTGGGTGAGCTGTGTTGCTGTTTTTTGAATGCATATTCCCATGACTTCAGTAGCTGAACTGCTAGTGTTACAAGCTGAGGAAATAAAGTCCACTGCTAAGTCCACTGCCAAGATCAAACACTACTCGACGCTCAACAACGATTCCCTAGATACCACCACAGGTGTCTATATTACTATCCACGGTCATTTCTACCAACCGCCTCGGGAAAACCCTGATCTAGATACTATTGAGCGTCAGCCTACTGCTGCTCCGTTTCATGACTGGAACGAACGGATTTACTATGAGTGCTACCGCCCCAATGCCTTTGCTAGGGTATTAAATGACCAAGGGGAAGTGATAGATATTGTCAACAACTATGACTATTTGAGCTTCAATATTGGTCCAACCTTAATGTCATGGCTGGAAGATTACGATCTCGAAGTGTATCAGCGGATTCTGGAAGCGGACAAGAAGAGTTGCGTACGCTTAAATGGTCATGGGAATGCGATCGCTCAAGTTTACAACCACATCATCCTTCCCTTAGCCAATGAACGGGACAAATACACCCAAATCCGTTGGGGAAAAGCCGACTTCCGTTCCCGCTTTGGTCGTGAACCCGAAGGGATGTGGCTGGCGGAAACGGCAGTAGACTATCCCACTTTGGAAGCATTGGTAGCAGAAGATATTCGGTTTATTATCCTAGCCCCTTCCCAAGCTCAACGTTGCCGCCCAATTCCCAATGAACTCACCAGTGAACACAATAGTAATTCTCCATGGCAGGAAGTGGGAGGTGCTCAGATTGACCCTACTCGCCCTTACCGTTGCTTCCTCAAAAATGGCAAATTTATTGATATCTTTTTCTATGACGGCCCAATCTCCAGAGATATGGGCTTCAATGATTTACTCACCAGTACTGAACACTTCGCCAAGCGTTTGGGTCAAGCAGTACGTGGGGATCATCGCAGCGCCCAGTTGATTGCTGTGGCAACGGATGGGGAAACCTTTGGCCATCACAAAACAGGCACTGAGAAGTGTATTGCCTACGCTTTTACCCATGAGTTTCCCCAGCGCCACTGGACAGTAACCAACTTTGCCCACTACCTTAGCTTTAATCCACCCACCTGGGAAGTGGTACTGAAGCCAGTAACAGCCTGGAGTTGCTCCCATGGGGTTGACCGTTGGCAAGATGATTGTGGCTGTGGTGGTGACGGGAAGTGGCACCAAATGTGGCGTCGTCCCCTGCGGAATGCCCTGGATTGGTTACGGGATCAATTGATTGAGGTATATCAAGAGACTGGTAGCCAATTCTTCCATGACCCTTGGCTAGCGCGGGATGAGTATATCGAAGTGATTCGGAACCGTTCCCCAGCCAATGTGGACAGTTTTCTGGAGCGTCATAGTACTCACCCACTGACGACCGCCGAACACGTGGATGGCTTACGACTGCTGGAAATGCAGCGTCATGCTCTGCTGATGTATACCAGTTGTGGTTGGTTTTTTGAGGAAATCTCCCGTCTAGAAGGGGTTCAGATTTTACGCTATGCTGCCCGTGCTATGGAGTTAGCTGCTAATGTTGCTAAAGTCCAACTGGAAGAAGAATTTATCCAACGCCTTGCTCTAGCACCCAGTAATGTGGAATGCTTTAAAACTGGTGACCAGATTTATCGGCAACTAGTGGTGTCAGCCCAGGTTAGCTGCAAGCAAGTAGTAGCAGACTATGCCATTAGTTCCCTATTTAAAAACTATTCCCAAGAAGACAAAATCTACTGTTACTATGCCCATCAGCAATATTACCAGCTAAAACGAATCGGGGCA
The DNA here is from genome assembly GCF_010672755.1 of Moorena sp. SIO1F2. Taxonomy (NCBI): domain Bacteria; kingdom Bacillati; phylum Cyanobacteriota; class Cyanophyceae; order Coleofasciculales; family Coleofasciculaceae; genus Moorena; species Moorena sp. SIO1F2. Next base: position 3,770 of record NZ_JAAHFV010000367.1, on the reverse strand, counting down.
TTAACCCTAGCTGTGGGACAGTTACAATTGGTTTCTGAGATAACTAGGGAAAGTGGTGATTTTGTGTTTGCCTTGCTATACCTAGGTGGTTGGGACTTCCACTGCTGTATTCAACCCCTTGCTGAATGTCGAGCCTACCGCCAGCGGTTGGAAAGATTATTTAATGCCCTCGAGCAAGCCAGTGCAGCCCACACAATTTTGGTAATGAATCAGCTGTTTGGGCAGCAAAATTTTAATTTGCAGCATCTGTTTCCTGAAGAGCGACACCGGATTATGCAGCTGTTGAGCCAGGAAACCTTGACCCGTTTGGATCAGCTCTATACCCAGGTTTATCGGGATAACTATAGAGCCTTGATGGCTTTCCAGAGAGATGGGTTATCTGTTCCCAAGGAATTGCAAGTAGCAGCAGAAATTGCTATATCCAATCAGTGTATTACTGTGATTAGGGCATTAGATAGTGATAGCAGTGATCAGCAGGTGGTATGGAGTAGGTTGGCAGAGTTAGAAGCGATCGCAACAGCAGCGAATCATCTCCACTGTCAGTTGAATACCCTAGAAGTCAAGCAAACCTTAGAAAAGTTAATTTTGCGTACGCTCTGGCAAATTCTTTACGATAGCAACCCAGAGGAAGTGGAAGTCGATATTCAACGGCTAGACAAAATGATTGATGTTGGGAATCAGCTCAATCTAAGCTTATGCTTAGATCGTTGCCAAGAACTTTACTTGCAGTACTTCCATAACCAAATTTTGCCTCAGCTGATCCAAAGCCAAGATTTAAAGAAAGATAGTCAAAACAAAGATAGTGATAGCAATGGCAGCTATCCCTGGCTATGTAAAATGTGTACCTGTAGCACTGCCCTCAGTGCTTCACTTTCCCCAAGCCCCCTACTCAAGTTGGGTCAAACCTTAGCAGTGGATCTCAGTGGTTGGGTCACCAACCTGTAAGCATTCAGCTATCAGCTATCAGCTATCAGCTATCAGCTATCAGCTATCAGCTATCAGCTATCAGCTTTTGAATAAAATAAGCTGACCACTGACCACTGACCACTGACCACTGACCACTGACCACTGACCATAAAAATCTCAAAAAAGTTATAACACCGGGATTACAGCGCAACTATTAAACCCTTGGTTTTCGGCTTTAATTTAAGTTACATAATAATCCCGGTCGGTGTTACCCTAATTTAATTTTAACAAATAATAAGAGTTTTTGGTAGACTCTGCGACATTTTCTATAGCTGTTTACTAACCTCATTGAAAACTGCTATAGTTCAGATCGAACCAAGTTCACTAAGTGGCCAAAAACGGAAACAGGCACGACCAATGACTTTGTCTTTACCTAGAAAACCCCAAACATGGGAATCGTTGCTATTGTTGCGGTTATCTCCCATGACAAATAGCTGATCTTCTGGCACCTGCACCAGTCCCATCTGATAATGGGGAGGTTGGGCAATGTAGTCCTCGTCTATAGGAGTACCGTTGCGATAAACTTTGCCATCTTTGACTTGAACCGTATCACCGGATGTGCCAATCACCCGCTTGATGAAAGCTTGGTCTTTTGAGTAACCCAAAATTTGTAATTGTGGCGGTAGTTCAAACACTATAATGTCACCGACTTTTGGGGTATGGAAACGGTAAGAGATTTTTTCCACCACTAAGCGATCGCCTATTCCCAAAGTCGGGTACATGGAATCCGAGGGAATGTAGCGAGGTTCTGCCACAAATACTCGAATCAATAGAGCTAAGGCTAGTGCGATCGCAATAATTTGGAAATTTTCCTGTACTTGCTTCCAGAATGGCGTGCCACCCTTGGCCTGTTGTTGACCCTGAGCATCTGCTTGCTGCTCCTGAACAGATTCAGAAGATTCACTCGGTGCTGCTAATTTCTTTTTCTGTGCATCCATACAAGATTTAAATTGACATTTAAATTGACGGTAAGGCAGATTTATGGGTATGACCGCCCCCCTAGCCCTAAACATCTTTACTAGTTTGGCAACTCAGCCAGGATAACATGCTTGATTGCCCTTTTGTGAATTTGCGTTAGTTTAGGAAGTGAGTACTGTTGTTGGACAATGCCCGTGCTGTTTCCACACTCTGTCCTACGTGCGAGTTTAGCGGTTTGTCTTCTGGGTGTGTTGAGTGCCTGCGCCAACACTAACCTAGGTGACGCTTTGCAGCGGTCTTTGGGAGCAGACCCCACACTGAAAGATAACCCACCCAAAAACTTGGGTCGGCCATCTCCGAACAAGCCTCAAAGTACTCCCCAGAAACAGAAGTCAGTACCGTTGCCAGAAGACTTCCCCACTGAGATTCCCCGTTATCAACAAGCAACCTTGGAACAAGTGGAACCCCTCAAAGATGCTGCTGCTCCAGGTAAGCTGACGATTTGGTCATCCCCTGACCCAATTAATTTAATTCAGAACTTTTACCAAAAGACCTTTGAGTCGGGAGGCTGGGAAGTCCTCGACCAGCCAGAAGAGCAAGATGGTGGCACATTCATCGTCCGTCGTAATGACTTGGATGTTACCCTTTCGATTCCTTCTCGTGCCACTACTGGCAAATCGAGCGCTGCCTCCTCATCAAAGCCCCCAGCGGTTGCTACCAACAGCAGTGTGACCACATTTGATATTCAGTACGTCCGGGATGGTAAGGATACCAAAGCTGAGAAACCACAACCATCCCAGAAACCAACACAAGCTCAAAAACCAACACAACCTCAGAAACCAACACAACCCTCTGAGGTTGCGAGTAAGCCAGATCAGGTCAGGTCAGGAGAACCTGAGAAATTTACTGACTTGGATAAAGTCCCCCGAGATTTGCGTAAGTATGTGGCAGATTTGGCAAAATTGGGAGTCTTAACCCCAGGCACAGCTAATCCAAAGACCAATGCTGATAGTCAAGGTACTCAGTTTGCCCCGAATCAAACCATAAGCCGCCGTCAGTATGCCCGTTGGCTGATGGATGCCAATAATCGGATCTATGCCAATCGTCCAGGATTGCAAATCCGTTTAGCATCCAAAACTACTCAACCTGCATTTCAGGATGTGCCTCGTACGGATCCTGATTTTCCCTATATTCAGGGATTAGCTGATGCTGGATTAATTCCTAGTCCCCTCAGTGGCGATTCTACGGCAGTATTGTTTCGTCCAGATGCACCGTTGACTCGGGAAAATCTGATGGTGTGGAAAGTGCCTCTCGATACTCGTAAAGCCTTGCCCAAAGCCTCTATTGAAGCAGTGAAAGAAACCTGGGGCTTCAAAGATACCGCTGAAATTGACCCGAAAGCATTGCGAGCCGTCTTAGCTGATTTCCGAAATGGCGATTTGGCAAATATTCGCCGAGTCTTTGGTTATACAATATTGTTTCAGCCTAAAAAACCAGTCACCCGTGCTGAAGCAGGAGCAGCGCTTTGGTATTTCGGTTCTCAGGGTGAAGGGCAATCTGCCAAAGAAGCATTGTTTATTAAGCCTCAAACCAGTCAGCCATCAGGGGCACCAAAAGCTAAACCATCGAATTAGGTGCATACAAAACAGCTGAAAACAGCTTTTAATTGTGCTTAAGCACAATTACGAATAGCTATTGTCATGGGTTAGTAATAAGTGGTGATTGGTCAAGTGTGTCAATGGCAGACATGATATAGCATAAGTCAGAAGTCAGAAGTCAGAAGTCAGAAGTCAGAAGTCAGAAGTCAGAAGTCAGAAGTCAGAAGTCAGAAGTCAGAAGTCAAACTCTTGCGCTTACTTAGGTTTGAGACTTTTGTCATGTCCGCG
>NZ_JAAHFV010000366.1:0-6158 GCF_010672755.1 Moorena sp. SIO1F2 | reverse complement strand
GGAGGAGACCTTCTACTTAAAGCACTTTCAAGTTTACCTCAATCTCTCAAAGGGGAAATAGTACTGCTGACTTTAGGAGATGGAGGTGAAGTAATCAGTGAATCAGTTGGTATACAAACACAAAACTTAGGTTTTGTTAGTAGTGATCACCTTAAAGCAATAGCTTATTCTGCTGCTGATCTATTTTTATTTCCCACTCGTGCTGATGCTTTTGGGTTAGTAGCCCTAGAAGCTATGGCTTGTGGTACTCCTACAGTTAGTTTTAAAGTAGGTGGTGTTCCTGATTTGGTACGACCAGGAACCACCGGGTATTTAGCAGAACCTGAGAATGTTGAAGATTTCTGTAACGGTATTATTCAACTCCTAACAGATCACAATTTGCGTGAGTACATGAGTCAACAGTGCCGAAAAGTGGCGGTTGCAGAGTATTCTTCAAAACTTCAAACTGAGAGACACATAAATCTATACCGTTCAATCTTAGAGGAAAGCAAGGATCGGCTAAGTAAACCAACAAGCTAATTTTACCAATCTTGGCTAGTATCGTAAAAAAAAACTATCCTTAATAATCTGTTCAAACGAGTAAAGACAACGTTCTGGAAACCTTCGCAATTGTAAATCGCTTTCTCGTAAAGCCAAATCAACACATGCTTCATAGCCATTTATCATTGCTTCTTCCAACCGAGACTTTAAGCTCGGATTTTGCTGCAAATGCCGTTTAATAGCCCGACGTTGCTCTCTAATACTCAAAACCAACATACCAGTATGGTAACTTGTAAATCCCTTATTAAGCCGGAGATTATTGTCATCTCTTCCGTACAACCTGCGCCAACTAGTGCAGGAGAAATCCTACTGCACCGCCATCTAAGTCAGCTAGATGGGTGGAAGGTTTCAGTGGTGCCCAATCCCCAAGACTTACCAACAAGATTAGTAAAAAGGCTGAATCGCACTCGATTTCATACCTGGGGCAACAATTTAAATGTTCTCACTCATGGTCGCAGTTGGGATCCCCTGTGCCATTCTCACCAACTATCAAGCCAAAAAGCAATTGTGCTCACTGTTGCTCATGGTGATGGCTGCTGGGCGGCTTTGCGCTTTGCCAAAAAACATGGCTTGCCCCTAGTAACTATTTTCCATGACTGGTGGCCAGATTTACCTATTGTTCATGCCCCTTTTCGGCAACTAATCGCACGGCGTTTCCAGCAGCTTCATGATAGCTCAGACTTGGTACTTTGCGTCAGTGAAGGCATGCAAAACGCTTTAGGTTCGCATCCCAATAGTCAAATTCTTTATCCCATTCCAGCTTCTCTACCATCTGAACTAAGATCTAATCATTCCAATGCCGATACATCTCGTCCCTTGCGAGTTGTGTATTTTGGAAATCTCTATGAATATGGCCCAATGTTAGGGGAGTTGTTGCAGGGAGTCAAAGATCATCCTAGTTTACAGGTACAGCTTCGGGGAAAAAACCCTAATTGGTCGGCAGATGTTCAAAAGGAAATGCGAGAGCGCGGTTTGTGGCTAGACTTTGCACCCAGATCTGAGTTGAACCAGTGGCTTAGTTCAGCCGATGCTTTTTTGGTAACCATGAGTTTTGATCCTGCGATGAGGCGGCGCATGGAAACGAGTTTTCCTTCCAAACTACTTGAGTATGTGCAATTTGGTAAACCGATTGTGATTTGGGGACCTGAATATTGTGCTGCTGTGCGTTGGGCTAAGGAAGGTAATAAGGCCATCTGTGTCACCAGCGAAAATCCAGCTGAATTAGTTTCAGCCCTTGAAAAACTCCAGAGAACTGCTGAGTTCCGCAAGCATTATGCTAAGCAGACTTGCCTGGCTGCTCAAAAACAGTTTAATCCATTAGTAATTCAAGAAGCTTTTTGTAAGGCAATTAGCGATTTGGTTTTTATTTAAAGATGCCAAAATTATAACAAAACTGGTGAATGAAACTAATTCAGTTTTTGAAACTATGCCTGATGTCAGTATTATTATCCCTCTTTATAATAAAGCACTTTATATTAGCGAAACGATCTCATCTATTCTTGCACAAACCATTACTGATTGGGAACTGTGGGTCGTAGATAATGGTTCAACTGATGGTGGTGAGGCAATTGCTCAAGATTACACCCAGGTAGATCCTAGAGTTCACCTAATCAATTGTCCGATTCGCACTGGCGGCCCTGGCGCACCACGCAACTTTGGACTGGAGCACACAAGTGGCAAGTGGATCTTATTTTTGGATGGGGATGACTTACTAGAGCCTAATTATCTTGAACAACAACTTGCAGTCGCACAACAGAATCCTCAAGCCGATATCATTGTGGGGGCTTGGCAAGAATTTACAGATAGTAACCCGAACCATCGAGTCTTAAAATACCCTCTGGGATTGGGGAAAAGTCTTCAATTACTAAAAGATAATGCTATTGCATTTGCCCCTTGGGCTGTCCATGCTGCTCTGATCAAACGGGCAGTGCTTTCAAGTGATCGGCGATGGCCTGAAGAGCTAGATCGTTATTTAGGAGAAGACATCGCTTTTTGGTTTAGGCTGATCAGTCAATGCCAGGTTATTTATAGTCAGAGTAATGGCGCACTATACCGAACTCAAACTGATCAATGCCGCACCCAAAACCAGGATCCTGAAAAATGGTTTGCGGGAGTCCATAACGCTATTAAGTTAAATCAGCAATATTGGCAACGTACCAAAGGTGAGTTTACCTGTGGCCAGTGCGAGGCTTTGATGCGAGTGTACTCAGAGTTATATTTGCTAGCTAAACAAAATCAATCAAGCAGCATTGAGTTGAAATCCCTATCCCTCGCTCAACATTGGCTAGAACACTATTTTATAGTCACACGAAAACCTACATTTTCTATGTTATTACGCCGTTTGATTGGTATTCCTTTGGGAATAAATATTAGTTTAGTTTTTAAAAGAAAACATAATATCCCGATTAAAAAGTGATTTATTTTAATCGAATACTTTCGCTCAATTTATTTTCAACAATCAATGGAAAATAATTTATAACAATTGACAAAAATAATGAATGCACTTAACTCTAAGTTTGTGAAAGATACACTCTTTAAGCTTCGCTATGGCTTCAAGGGTGTGCCCATAAAAGTTGACAATCAGCTAATTCGTCTAGATGAGTCCCTGAGATCCTGGAATTTTGAGGGGGAGTCTGGGATGCAAGCGGTGTTAAAAAATAATTTGTCTTCTGGAGACTGTTTTATTGATGTAGGAGCTAACTTTGGCATGCATACGCTTTATGCTGCCAAATTAGTCGGCGAAATGGGTCGTGTGTTTGCTTTTGAGCCTGTTCCATCTAACTTAAATTTACTTAAAAAAAATATTCATCTAAACCATCTAGAGCAACAGGTAAAGGTAATTCCAAAAGCATTATCAAATTCACCGGATCCATTTCTAACCTTTCATGTGCCCGTAGACGAAGTGGCTGTTACAGCCTCTTTGCGCCCAGATAAAACGACTCAGGAGGCAATCCAAGTTGCAAATACACGCCTTGATGATTACTGGAATGAGGTAAATCTACCTGTAAAAATCATTAAGATTGACGTCGAAGGTGCTGAGTTAGAAGTTCTCAGGGGAGCAGAACAATTGATTAGACGACAAAAGCCTCTTTTATTGATTGAGGTGCATGGCTTTGCTTTTCCTGATTTCGGAACCAACCTGGATGAATTTAGAAAGTACCTGGAAGCTCTGGGCTACACAGAAAGCCAACTATCTGAAACTTATTTTCAGGGAGATAAATATTTTCAAGCTCTTTATAGTGTGAAATTTGGAGATTAGTACGATGAAATTTGGTATTGTTGTAACCACTATTTACGATGGCAATTTTATTCATGACTATTACAAACATTTCGTGATGCACGGGGGTTTAGAGAATGTCAACTTCTATGTAGTCGGAGACCTCTCTACCCCAGAGGTATGTCGAGAACAGATTGAAAAATACACTCAGCAAGGTTTGCCCTGGTATTACCTGAGTCCAGAAGCACAAAAACAATTTTTAGAACCATTTCCCAAGCTAGCCTCAGAAATTCCCTGGAAAACCGATAATCGCAGAAATGTTGGCTTTTTAATGGCCTACCGCGATCGCTGTGATGTCATTATTGCCATAGATGACGATAACTATCCTCGTCATCAGTGGCCATTTCTAGAAGGGCACGCTGCTGTTGGGAAAAAGGCAACTTTACCAACTGCGGTAGGACACGATGGTTGGTTTAATCTCTGTTCTATGATGGATATTGCTTGCAAGTCTCTCGATGTGCAGGGAACCGTTTATGCCCGTGGTTTTCCCTACGCACGGCGCAATCCCAACTGTAGTCAAATTAACTCAAATGTCTCTACAGAGGTTGTTGCCATTAATGCAGGCTTGTGGTCAGGAGACCCAGATGTAGATGCAGCAACCCGGTTGGTTACACGCTGTGAGGCATCTGCTAACTTCCAGGAAAATTATCTCCTAGACTCTAACGTTTTGATGCCAATTAATACTCAAAACACAGCATTAATTCGAGATGCGATTCCTGCTTACTACTATGTCAAAATGGGTCATCCCATTGGTGGTATGAAGCTGGATCGATTTGGTGACATTTTTAGTGGTTTTTTTGTACAAAAATGCGCCCAAGCCGTAGGACATGCTGTACGTGTAGGTAGCCCTGTCGTAGACCATCGCCGATCCCCTCATAACCTCTACAAAGACCTCTGGCATGAACTAGCAGGTATGGTAATCATAGATGATATGCTGCCACTCCTGGAAACTCCTCTCTCGCCCGCTACAACTTATGGTGCTGCGGCTTATGAGTTAGCCGACAGGCTTGAAGCATGGACAGTAGAGCAGCAGGGCTTCCTTTGGGATGATGGGTTGCGTACCTATTTTTGTAATATGGCGCAGAACATGAAGTTATGGGTAGACACTTGTAAGGAGTTAGACTAGACTAATGATTTCACTCGTGACTACTGTCTTGAACGACCGCGTCGGTTGTATCGATTTCTTTGAGCAGATGCAAGTGCAAACCTTGCTACCAGATGAAATTGTGATTGTAGATGGCGGTTCGCAGGATGGAACCTGGGAATTGCTGCAAGCACAGGCAAAACAACTGCCTAACTTAAAGGTTTTCCAGGAGAAAGGGTGTAATGTAGCTCGCGGTAGAAACCTGGCTGTACGTGCAGCTAAACATGATCTAATCGTTTCGACCGACATTGGATGTCGGTGGGACCGAGAATGGCTAGAAGAGCTAGTCCAGCCAATGTTAAAAGATCCTGAAGTTGAAGCAGTGATGGGAAGCTGGCGTGTTAGTTGGAGCGATCAAAAAACACCATGGGCACAAGCTGATCCTATCCTACAAGGAAGTCTTGAATTTAGAGCAACGCCTCAAAGTCATGCCTCAAGTCGCTCTATTGCTTACAAAAAGTCATTTTATCTTGGTCTTGGAGGACTGCCGGAAGATTTAACATTAGCTGCCGATGATATGGTGCTGGCATTGCTGATCCAACGTTCTGGAAAACGACTTGAAGCTTCACCAGAGCCTCGCTGTCAATGGCTTCGTCCCCAAACATTGACGGCAATCAGTAAAGAGGCTCGACGTAACTTTCGAGGAGCAGGTGAAGCGGGTATCTGGCTCAATTACTTTGTTTCTAATGTTCTACGATTTACTGCTGAAACAATTGCCTTAATAGGATTCTTAATAGCTTTAGTTATAGCTTCTGATTTATTAAGATTTGTATTTGGAGTGATGCTGCTGTTACTATTCCTACTGCGATTGCGAAATTGGCTGAGACACTATATGTCGGTTAAGCAACGAGGATGCATAGTGAGTTTATGGCATGTAGCAATCCTTGATATATCTACACGTTGGTCAGCTATCAATGGCTACTGGGAAGGGTTGCTTAGAGGAAAAACTCAATGTCAGGAAACTCGCCAAAAACTTAGGAAGACTCAAATAAACTTCTAATAAATTGCTGAAAATTTTGGCTCTCCTAGGGTGGCTATGATAAATTAGTATAAAATAATCGCCATAGCCCTTACTAAGTAAGGTTTTGAGTAATTTAAAAATGCAATTTTAATAAAACTGTATTTTGAGTTGATTGAATCCCTTGTTATTTAAGGGGTTAAGCTAATTTAAACTACTAATTTAGTATAATCAGTCTA
>NZ_JAAHFV010000365.1:0-6163 GCF_010672755.1 Moorena sp. SIO1F2 | reverse complement strand
TCCATTAGTTTACCGTCAAACACTGGCTCCTCTTGTACTTGGATATTTAAAGGTCTAGAGCCAAACCAAGCTAGTGGTATGGTTAGGACTGTAAAGAGTGCAGCTGAAAATACAATTGGTTTCAGGACAAATTGCTTAATCGGAGATGTCATAATCAGTAGTTTCCTTCGATAGTTGCCGCATCAGCCATTTAACCTGAGCCGCGTCAGACTTTGCCAAGTTTTGATCAAGTTGTGATCTGTTTAGTCTTTCGCTCACTCCTTATCGGTGGTCAGCGGCAGAAGTTTTTTGTAGCTGCACCCTTTAATACTTTGGCTTTTCTTTAAGTTAATCCGTAGTAATCCCATGTTTCATAAAAGTTTCATGAAACGATTTACTAAGTTTATGAATTTTACATGAATAAGTAGTGAAGGTATATTTAGAGAAATAAGTAGTGAAGGTATATAAACCCCTTCTAGATTGAAACTTGCAGTTCCTAGTGATTACCTGAGAACTTTACAATTAATCAGAAGACTCCCTGAAAAACCGAGGGTTTTGAAGGTGGATGTGGGGGAAACTAAAAAGGGTTATGGAACTAAAACCCATGTTCAATAAGCGTTCGACTGTATGCCCCCCCAAAAGTTGGTAAGTTTTTTAAATACCTGCCCTGACTTAGTCTTTGGAATCTGTCAAAATACTTTGTGACGGTTGTGTGACAACCTCCCAGAAATCCCTAGCTGATTTCGAATCTAGCCTTTACCCATCAAGCATTACATGATTTTTAACCAGGGGAATTGTCGGGTTTCGGTTTTGAGGAGATACACTGACATTAGGGCTAGTTTTGGGTATTGATATTAAGGGATTGTCTATCGTAACCTACCCATTGCCCTATATATAGTATAGTGGCTTAATTTAGTTTTTCGAGTTAGCCAGGGTGACGGAAGCTCAATCTCAAGTTCTTAGGTGCGCTTGACCTTGGCGAATTAAATTCGCCACGGGTCGCACCTCTAGTTGTGACTAACTCTACCTCTTCTCTTGTAGAAACCGATGTCTAGATTTTTCCGGCACATATCCCGAGTTGCCCGCATCCTATCAACTATCCTGCTGACAATCATCAGCCATTTCGGGCAGCCTCGACGGCGCAAGCCTGGGCATAGTAGGCTTCCTAAGTACCAGCGAACCAAATTTACACTTCCTTGGCGAATCATTGGTCTTGGCTTAGCGTTAGTCTTTTTATCCCTGATGGAATTAACCTTGCCTTCTCACCATCCTGTTGATGCAGCCAATGCTGCAAGAACCATGCAGCTACCTCTTTCTACCCAAGGATCACAACTACTTGATTCCCTAGGTCGCCCGATATTACTCAGAGGGGTGAACTGGTTTGGGATTGAGACAGAGTTGCATGCTCCTCATGGGTTGTGGAAACGAGACTACAAGGATATGTTGGCGCAGATCAAAAGCTTGGGCTACAACATGATTCGGCTGCCGTTTTCTATCCAATCCCTAAGAGCCTCAGAGGTCAGTGGGATTGATTTCAACATCGGTAGCAATCGGGAGCTTTACGGTAAATCGCCCTTGGAGGTGATGGATGCCATTATCAAGGAAGCCCAGAAGCAAGGCATATTAATTTTGTTGGACTGTCACCGACTCAATGACCAACGTATTCCTCCATTATGGTACGGGGATGGGTTTACGGAAACTGATTGGATAGAAACCTGGAAAATGCTGGCAACTCGTTACCGCAATCAGCCTAATGTCATTGGTGCAGACCTGAAAAATGAACCCCATGGTCGAGCGAGCTGGGGAACAAACGATCTAGCCACTGACTGGCGACTGGCAGCACAGAGGGCTGGTAATGCCATTCTTGCAGTCAACCCCAATTGGCTGATAGTTGTTGAAGGTGTGGAAAAGAATGTTCCAGGTCAACGACTAGCAACCCATTGGCATGGGGGTAATCTGGAAGGGGTTAGGGAATATCCAGTACGTTTGTCTAATCCGAATAAGCTGGTCTATTCCCCCCATGAATACGGCCCTGGAGTGTTCAATCACTCTTGGTTTTCAGAACCGAGTTTCCCTAACAATTTGGAATACCGCTGGGAAATTGCTTGGAACTATATCGCTAGAGAAGGCATTGCGCCGATTTTGATCGGAGAATTCGGTGGTAAGGAGGTAGACCCTAACTCAAAAGAGGGAGTTTGGAAGCGGCGGCTGGTAGATTACATTAATCGAAACAACCTCAGTTTTGCCTACTGGAGTTGGAATCCCAATAGTGGGGATACTGGCGGGATCCTGCAAGATGATTGGCAGAGTGTGGAGGCTCCTAAGCAACAACTGCTTCAGGGACTGCTAATTGCCAACAATTTCGCCCCGAACGTGGGAGTTGCTCCGATTATCCCCTCAATTTCCATACCGCGACCAAGTTTCCCACCAGGCAGAACCAAACCAATGCCCACGCCATTGCCGAATTCCCAACCCAGCTCAATCGGGCAAATGCCTACACCAACGCCAAGTAGGCAGCCATCCAGGAGGGTTGCACCACTACCTCCACCCCTATCCAATCCCACACCCAGGAGGGTTGCACCACTACCCCCACCTAACCGGCGTACCAACCCTGGTGTAATCGCACCGTTACCGGCACCGTTACCGGCACCATCACCGGCACCATCACCAACTGTCACACCAAGGCAAGTTACACCCCTACCCCTACCGTCACCCCTTGCCAATCCAGGTTTAAAGGAGCCACTACCTTTACCATCCCCCAGTGCGACACCCAGCGACATGGCACCCTTACCTTCACCGCCACCCGATACCAACCAAGGTTTAAGGGAGCCAATGCCAACACCCGAACCTAGCCCTAATCTCCCTAACCCTAATCTCTCTACAAGGTCACAGACTAGAAACCGTGTCCCTTTAAAAGTGGTACCTAACCTGCATTCAGATTGGCAAGAAGGATTTTGCATCGGCATACAGGTTATCAATGAGGGCAGCACTAAGGTTGAAGACTGGGAATTAACATTCCAAATGAATCAAGCTGCGATTAACAATAGTTGGAATGGTAATTTCCAACCCCGTAACATGGAAAACTCTCAATCCTCTAAAAACTATGTGGTCACCCCGCTGGATTGGGGACGATTGATCGAACCTGGTCAAAGCCGTCATTTGGGATTCTGTGCCAACAAGCTTGGGTCTGACTACAAACCCAAGCAAATGTTGGCATCAGGGCAATAAAGATTGAATGCGTTCGCGTAGCGAACGCATCTTGCTGACAGTACTTACCAAATCAGACAGAGAGCTTTAGCATTGTTATCACCCCGTGAGCTTTTAACCTACCCTAGGGTAATTCCAAGGGGAACCTTCAACCTTCAACCTTCAACCTTCAACCTTCAACCTGATTAAACCTTCAACCTGATTAAACCTTCAACTAAAGTACCTTCAAAAGCTGTTTAATTTTGGTCTCCTGTTTCTGCTTTAATTGGTCTGGGAACTTCAACTCAATGGCAACTTGATCGGATAAATCTTCGACATCCACAATTTGAGCCAACAATCGCTGTGGTAACTGGTTAGTCGATTCCTGACTCAATAGCAAGCCAACGAAGGGTTGGTCTTGCTCCATTCTTCGTAAATCTTCTGGTGTGAGCAATGGACTAGTTTGCTCCGTGGTATCAGAATAGGCAGTGCTGCGTTCTAATTCAACCCGTAAACTCATCACTCCCATTTCAGTTGCCCTACCACTGTAAAACTTACCTTCCCAATAAAGCTGAGCAGTAGCCCTAATCTGTTTACGCACCTTAGTACTAGTTTGGGTATTCAACTCTCGGAAGGCACGGAACACACCAGTGGCTAAGAAACCTAAGGAGCCCATAGGTCGGTCTAAGGTCGCACGCTTCTGGGAATACCACTCCCTGACATCGGAATAAATTACTAGGACTAAATCATCTAGCTGAGCTTGAGTGAGGTTGATAAAATTAATCGCAAGGTGAACTTGATGGTCACTAATCGGTGTCTTGCGGATAATTTCTCCAGCAACAAAGGCTCGTCTGCCGTAATCTCCCACAATTTCAAGGTCTACTTGATCAGGTAGGTTGGGCCAGCTATCTAAGGCAATTAAAACTCCGCTTTCTGATATATTAACCGTTTCCCCTGGCCAACTCTGGTCAGTGGTGTGAATTGTCACCGGAAGGCGTCGTAGCAGGCGGTGTTTGGGGCGTTGTTGGGGTTGTTCAAAGGCAACCAACAAACCTGCTGTCAGCAGAATCAAGTTAAAGACGCACCACATGGCGTTAACCAAGACCGCTTCTGCATCTTCTGGACGGAGCAGCAGCCAAAAGGGAACAGCTAGTAAGGCAGCAATCACTATAGCTGTTACTACCAAAAGACCCTGTACTGACTGCCAATCAAAACTCCGCTGACTAACCGATACCCCCTTGTCAGTTACATTAAATGAACCGAGCTTGGGGTTAATCACCGCCATCAGAGTGACATACCCCGTCTGGAATGACATCACAAATTCAAACACCTCGTTCCAGAAGGAAAAGCGAACTTCTTTGTAGGTGATATAGTTAGCATTGAGGCTAATCAGTAGATGGGGCAGGGCATAAAATAAGGTTTCTAGCCCCAAACCCTGAATGGGATTGATGCCAAACAATAGGAATAGAGTGGGAGTGATAGCGTAAATCAGCCGGGGAAAGCCATAGAAGAAGTGGGAGGTGGCTGAAAAATAGCAAATCCGCTGGCCTAAGGTGAGATGTTTTGCCTTCCAGTTCAACAAGGGGAATTCTAGCCGTAGAATCTGAGCCATTCCCCTTGCCCAACGCACTTGCTGACCCACATAGGAGGCAAAGGTTTCAGGGGCTAAGCCAGCAACCATAATCTGGTCATAGTACACTGACTCATAACCTAAGGAATGGAGTCGGAAGGCCGTGTGACAATCTTCTGTAACGGTTTCAACGGCAATTCCCCCAATCTCCAGCGCATGGTTTTTGCGAATTACCGCTGCTGAGCCACAGAAAAAGGAAGCATTCCAGAAGTCATTGCCCTTTTGCAGTACTTTATAAAAGAGTTCATTCATCACTGGAATCTCACCCTTAGTATAGAGATTTCGCTCAAAGGGGTCGGGGTTAAAGAACCAGTGGGGCGTTTGCACAAAGGATACGTTTGGGTTGTAGAAAAACCCGACTGTGCGCATCAGCAATTTTCGCACTGGAATGTGATCGCAGTCCAGAATCAATACCAGATCGCCCTTGGTAGTCTTAAAAGCTGTGTTGATATTACCTGCCTTGGCATGATCATTGTTAGGTCTAGTCAACAATTTACAGCCGATTTCTTCGCACATCTGCTTCAACTTTTTGCGACGCTCTGGATACTTTCTGCCATCATCTAAGACATAGACTTGTTTTTTATCCTCCGGATAGTCCATAGCCAGAGCGGCTACTGCTGTATTGCGGACAATTTCCACAGGCTCGTTGTAGGTTGGAATGTAGATATCAACCTTGAACCATTGGTCTTGAGGATAGTTAGCCAGATCAACGGTTTCTCGGTCTTTGATTTTGATAGTTTGAAAATAAGCTAGCAATAGGGTTAGAATTGCATACAATTCCGCCCCCAACAACAGCACACAGAAAAACCCGTTGATCCAAGTATCAAAATTTAGGGTATAGGCAAAGCGATAGTATAGGTAGCGCATGGTGGTCACCAGGCTCAGCCATACTAAAAACAGATGAAAATACTCACTGACTGTTTTATCAGATTGTTTGGCTTCAGTGCGCACTACCACTTGACCAACCAATATTAGTGCGATCGCTACAATCCCCTGCTGCCTGACTGTTAGGGGTGTAGTAATCAGGGGTATGGATAGCAACACCAGCAGCAAAATCAGCCACCACAAGTGATTCGACCCTAGCCGTGCTAGGACTCGGTCAAAAAACCGAGGTAGGCGATCAACGAGTAATGTAATTAAAGGGGATCGACGAGGGCGATTTTGCCTATTTCTCGATTGTTTGAATAAGGAAAAAGACATAGCAATTTATAGCATTTTGATTTGAGATGTGAAACTAATATTGATGTAAGTATTCAGCCGTAAGCTATCAGCTATCAGCTGATAGCTTACAGTGGAATTTTGATTTAATCCTATTTAATATACAAACAATCCTAAAGACTAATTAAAACTAAAGACTAATCACTAATC
>NZ_JAAHFV010000364.1:0-6176 GCF_010672755.1 Moorena sp. SIO1F2 | reverse complement strand
GCTCAGAATGGAGGCTAAAGAGGAGATATAGGAATTAATTTATGCCCAGATCTTCCTGTTAAAGATTGCTAAAGAGATTAAGTGCTAACGGGTTCAGCTGGCTCAGTAGCCGCTCCGTTCTCTTCGAGCTCCATTTCCTCATATTTAGTAAAGCACTTACGCTTAGCACCTACAGCGAGATCGAGCACAATGGGTACTTCTAATTTGATGGGAACTTGGAACACACAGGGTTTATGGTATTTGTAAGCCATGGGTTTTACCTCTTGCTGTAATTAATTTCAATCAACACATTTATATAATGTCAAATCTAACCCTGGCTTGGCAGTACCCTTGAGGGTACCTTTTTTTGACTGATAATAAGATAGCCTAACTTAGCTGTGATTATCGGTTAACCATAAAAACTCCTCCATCCTGAGCTCAGAATGGAGGCTAAAGAGGAGATATAGGAATTAATTTATGCCCAGATCTTCCTGTTAAAGATTGCTAAAGAGATTAAGTGCTAACGGGTTCAGCTGGCTCAGTAGCCGCTCCGTTCTCTTCGATTTCCATTTCCTCATATTTACTAAAGCACTTACGCTTAGCACCTACAGCGAGATCGAGCACAATGGGCACTTCTAATTTGATCGGAACTTGGAACACACAGGGTTTATGGTATTTGTAAGCCATGGGTTTTACCTCTTGCTGTAATTAATTTCAATCAACACATTTATATAATGTCAAATCTAACTGTGGCTTGGCAGTACCCTTGAGGGTACCTTTTTTCAACTGATGATAGTCTCCCATAACTTAGGGGTGATTATAGGTTAAGCTCTACAATAAAACTCCTCCATCCTGAGCTCAGGAGGGAGGAAACAGAGGAGAGATAGGAATTAATTTATGCCCAAAATTTCAAAGCCAGCTGTTAAAGATTCCTAAACAGACTAAGTGCTAACGGGTTCAGCTGGCTCAGTAGCCGCTCCGTTCTCTTCGATTTCCATTTCCTCATACTTAGTAAAGCACTTACGCTTAGCACCTACAGCTAGGTCGAGCACAATGGGCACTTCTAATTTGATCGGAACTTGGAACACACAGGGTTTATGGTATTTGTAAGCCATGGGTTTTACCTCTTGCTGTAATTAATTTCAATCAACACATTTATATAATGTCAAATCTAACCCTGGCTTGACAGTACCCTTGAGGGTACCTTTTTAGCAGCTGATAATAAGATGGCATAACTTAGCCTCGGTATTGGTGGGGATTATTATCGCTTAACGAATAAATAAAAACTCCTCCATCCTGAGGTCAGAATGGAGGATATAGAGGCAAGGTAAGAGCATCTCAATCAGGCTTGACACAAGGGATGATAAGAATCTCCCTACTCCCTAAAACCTAGAACTTTGTACCTCACCCAATTGAAAAATGCTATAGCGTTAGATACCAAGCATTTCAGCCTGTTTCGTCGCCCCTTCAGGTACAGTTGTTACTCAAACACCTACACGTTCAAGATGGATTCCACACTAGCTTTCAGAGAAAAATCTCCTGCTCCACGAAAAGAACGAACCATAACAAAATATTCACCTGGTTCTGAAGGTCGGATACTAATTTTCTCGTCAGGTAAACTGGTATACCCACGATAGTCGAACTCACTGATAGTTGGCTGCAATGCCTTTCTGACATAGAGATCGAAATCTACACCATCGGGTCCATCTAGCTCAAGGCTCAATGAGGTGCCGACCCTCACCCGATATAAGCTAGAATCGCCAGTCTGCTTTAAATGCCCTGAAACCGCCTCTCCTATTTGTAATTCCGGTATTTCTATCCGCTCTAGGGCATTGAGGATGGCTGGAACATCGATCAGCCCAAACCCATGATCGTAGTCAAAACCTGCCACACCCAAATCTTCGGCAGTTCGGCGCAACAGTTGACGAAGTTCAGCGGGAGAGAGAACCGAAGGCGGATACTTAGTCCGAATCGATGCTACAACACCAGCCGCAACAGGACAAGCTGCTGAAGTGCCACTATCTGCTGGATAAACTCCTGAGCCAACAAAATGAGTATAGGCACAAAGATCGGGTTTTTGAGAGTCGAGATGTCCTGGTCCCTGACTAGAATAGCCAACTCGCTCTTTATTAACTGTCACCCCAGCAATGCAAAGGACACTTGGATGAGAATTCGCACCATAAATGGGTCTGTTAGTAACGCCTTGGCATCTTCCATCAGGACATTCTGCACCACAATTACCAGCAGCAAAAAGAATATCAGCACCAGCATCCTCTAAACTTTCAACAATGATGTTAAAGGGATGATTGGGATTATCACTGTAATTGCCAGGATGGCCCACCGGAAAGTCCCAAGAGGGATGAAACATTCCCCAACTATTATTAACTACCAAAGCTGGTTTAGGTTCTGGGGCTGTTGAGAGTATTTGCAGCAAGTTACTGAAAGCTTTGACACCATCACTCAACAACCCATCCATTAGCGAGCCACCTCGTGTCTGCGATTCGAAAAGGGCATAGTCGAGAAGAGTGCTGTTTGGCGCAGCAATGCAGACATCAAAGGCACACATTGTTCCATGACCGACAGGCATATTACCTGGGGTAAGTCCAGATACTGGAGTCCAGCTTTTGCTCCCATCGAATTGAGGTGTTTTACCCTTACTGTTTAGATGGGATAGATTGACTCCGCTATCAACGATCGCCACCATTACGTTAGACCCATCCATTCCTTTTGCTTGAAGTTGTGGAAATTGCAGTAAATTCTCCACATTTCGATGGGTTCCCACTGAAGCAGTTGGACAAATAGCGATCGCACTAATTCGTGGATCTGAAAACACACCAATCGCATTAGGGTCTTGTTCAACTGCCGCTATTAAAGGCTCTAGTGCCTCATCTGCCACCTCACCTCTTAACAGATAAGTGGAAACTTCAGGGCGAGCATCAAAGGAAAATAGTCGTCCCACTTCTGTGACTCCAACCTGTTCTCGTCTTTGTCGATTAGGCACCAAAACAGGTGTATAACTTTGATCCAGTGAAAAGCCATCAATAGAAACAGCCTCTGTTGTCATAGTGAAACTCTCGGCAGTCATTGCAGCACGGAGTTCCGGCATAAATCGCATCTGAATTAACACACGCATGTTATTTATCCTCTTCTTCTTGAGATTCTGTGGGAGCTATTTTTATATCACCGTGAACTCCCTTGACTAACGGTTGTATTGCTATCAGTTTTTGAGAATCCATGTCACCCGATACACGGATGACATACAAATCCCGCTTCGGACTTATGAGAATTAGACCATAATCTTCATCAATCTCTAAGTCTTTGATTCCATCTAGTTGCTTCACGAACTCCAAAGAATTGTTAGGAGGCGGTAGATTGAGTGTAATTAAGTAACGCATTTTTCTAGCTTGGTTGACATTCAAGTGGCAAGCTACTTGAACTGTCTCTAAGTGAGCAAAAACTGAATATTCCAAGTAGAACATACGAACAACAGCTCTTGTACTTTTATTTTTATAATCCCTACAGCTAGAACAGGGTAAACACATCTAATTTTTTTATTCCTATATATAGTTTTTATTGAATTCAATGAACACTATATATAGGCAATTTATTGTCAATAAGCACAATAGCGATGCAGCGCCGCCAAAGGGGGTTTCCCCCATGAGCGACTGCATCAAGACAAGGCCGGGTTTATTGAGAACTACCCCCGGTTACCCAACAAGATGCGCTTACCCTGGATAGAGAGGAGATATAGGAATTAATTTATGCCCAGATCTTCCTGTTAAAGATTGCTAAAGAGATTAAGTGCTAACGGGTTCAGCTGGCTCAGTAACCGCTCCGTTCTCTTCGATTTCCATTTCCTCATATTTAGTAAAGCACTTACGCTTAGCACCTACAGCTAGGTCGAGCACAATGGGTACCTCTAATTTGATCGGAACTTGGAAGACACAGGGTTTATCGTATTTGTAAGCCATGGGGTTTACCTCTTGCTGTAATTAATTTCAATCAACACATTTATATAATGTCAAATCTAACTCTGGCTTCACAGTACCCTTGAGGGTACCTTTTTTCCCTATAGACCTACTTAATCATTAATGGGAGCACATTCGACCTTGAGTAAATCGTCGCGAATCCATCCTTTGGCTCCACTTACTGGAAAACCTACTCTGTGCCAACCATAGCCAAAGCTGTCTATTTTGTAATCTGGCTCTGGAGGAGTTGCTGTCAGGACGTAGACATTATCACCCACTAAACCATAACCCAAGCTTCTATAATTAGTTCCTGCTCCAGAACGTAAGGTGATCCGAGAATTGGGGTTGTTAGCAGTTAGGGTGGCTAGACAGTGGGAACGCTCACTAGGAAAAGTATGCTGAGCAAAAGCCTCAGTTGTCGGGACGGTAATTGCAGCAGCTGTAGCTAGGAATAAGATTGCTTTTTTCATTTGTTTTCTCCAATCATCGACGTTTCTTATTTACTAGTAAAATAGAAATAACAGTTGGAGTGATTGGAAACAGTGTCAGTTTATTAGTAGTCCTAAAGCTGACACCAATAAAGCCTTATTTTTCCATAGTTAACACTGTTGCTAGTACAGACAGTTGAGAAACTGGTCTATGCTGGTCTTGTGGGCGGGGAATAGGGAATAGGGAATAGGGAGTAGGGAATAGGGAGTAGGGAATAGGGAGTAGGGAGTGTGGGGAGATGGGGAGATGGGGAGATGGGGAGATGGGGAGATGGGGAGATGGGGAGATGAGCAACTGCAGTGGAAACCGCTAAAACCATGCTGCATCGCTACTTGATTAACTCTAGCATGCATGCCTCTTGCCAATGCCCTTGCGCGTAGCGCTATATCAGCAGGAGACTGACAAAAAAAATCCCCTGGCTTGATCAGCCTAGGGGGGTTTCAGGGATTAATTACTATGAGCTACTTCAAAGCCAGCCGTCAGAGATTCCTGTCAAATATTCCTAAAGGTACTAAGTGCCAACGGGTTCGGGTGACTCAGTAGTTTCGCTACCTTCGGCCTCTTCGAGCTCCATTTCCTCATATTTGTCAAAACACTTGCGCTTAGCAGCGACAGCGATGTCGAGAACAATGGGTACTTCTAATTTGATCGGAACTTGGAACACACAGGGTTTATGGTATTTGTAAGCCATGGGGTTTACCTCTTGGTGCAATTCATTTCAATCAACACATTTCTAGAATGTCAGATCTAACTCTGGCTTCACAGTACCCTTGAGGGTACCTTTTTTTTGGGCGTTGCTTAATAATGGAATGATTTTAATAGTTTTGTGGAACGGGCATCTTGCCGTGGAACGGGCATCTTGCCGTGGAACGGGCATCTTGCCGTGGAACGGGCATCTTGCCCGTTTCATTTTCGCGCGGGCAGGATGCCCACCCCACTCATATTCATTCCGCCCCTCAGCAATGCCAAAAATCGAGTAGCTCTCGCACTTTGCTAGACACGGTTGAATCCGTTTTGCTTTGGTCACGCAGCTTGGCTGGGGTAACTCCAATGGATCTGCTACACGATGCTCAGCAAAGAGCCGCTACGCGAACGCATAATTCCCCTGTCAACTGGAATGCGATGCTCAGCAAAGAGCCGCTACGCGATGCTCAGCAAAGAGCCGCTACGCGAACGCATAATTCCCCTGTCAACTGGAATGTGATCCCATGATTACCCTGTCCACAGTAAAGCGTACCCATGATTACCCTCTCAACAGTAACGCGATGCTCTGAAATAGCGGCAATTGCAGCAGCTGTAGCTAATCAGAACATTGCTTTTTTCATTTCTTTTCTTCAATCATCAACGGTTCTGATTTAGTAGTAAAACCGAAATAACAGTTGGAGTAATTGGAGACAGTGCCAGTTGATCAGCAGTTCTAAAGCTGACGGCAATAAAACCTTATTTTTCCATAGTTAACACTTTGCTAGTACAGACAATTGAGAAATTGGTCTATGATCCTATTGTGAGTAAACTGTGCTGCTAATACTTTATAAGGGAGTATCAAGCCAGCGCCCAATCATAATTAGTGGGCAATAAGGGCGTGTTATAGATACTAGGTTCCCTAGAGCCTTAATGTAAAAATTAGAGGTAGCAAATTTAGGATGATGATCAAACTAGTACATATTCCTAGCCTTCTAGTTAGGATTCGCTTTGCAATTGCTCCCTTACTCCTTTTAGATGCCCTGGATCGTAACATCA
>NZ_JAAHFV010000363.1:0-6202 GCF_010672755.1 Moorena sp. SIO1F2 | reverse complement strand
TGTCACAGGCTATAAGCCTGTGACGCACGCGCATTAGCTGACTGCTTACATGGCTGGTAATTATCACCACTAATATATACTTAATAAAAAACAGCTATCCGGATTTTTGCTCTAGAGATTTTTATCAAAAGCTTACGCTATATATTAATTTAAGTTAATCTTGTTATAAAGTTATAATAACGATAAGGATTTTTAGAAATCCATAGGTAAAGATCAAAGCAGGGGTATAACGGTAAACTTAGCTGTTGTATAACATAGACCAAATCGAGTTTAATGTCACTCTAAGACTTGCCAAGATTCACGAATGCCCCTGGTTAAGTTGCAGGTTGCATCTCCAGTATTAACATTTACTTTCAGAGAAATGAACAAGCCCGTTATTGCCATTGGACTAGATGCAGCTGAGCCCTCTGTCCTTGAGAAATGGATGTCTCAGGGACATCTCCAGACTATGCGTCGTCTGCGCGACCAGGGAACCTATGGACGCCTAAAAAACTTTGAAGCGTTTAGTGCAGAAACCCCTTGGACAACATTTTTGACTGGCTGCTCGCCTCACACAACTGGGTACTGGTCTCCCTTGGGATTTCGAGAAGGTAGCTATGAGTGCTACACCAAGGCCGCCTATGACTATAGTGAGTATCCTCCATTTTATGCCCTGGGTGAAGATTATCGAGTGGCAGTTTTTGACATGCCTCAAACTCGGCTTTCTGAGAAGGTAAATGGTCCGCAGGTTTTAGCTTGGGGAGCCCATTCTCCTCAAGTAGCTAGTGGGTCTTTACCGGCTTCACTGTTTCAAGAACTGGTTGACAAACATGGAGAACATCCAGGACTCCATAAAGACTATGCAGTGTGTCTTGATTTAAAAGGAACACTTCGACTTCGGAAAGTTCTTGAGACAGGGATCTCCCGTCGCGCTACTATTTGTCAAGATCTCTTGCAACGAGGTTCTTGGGACTTGTTTTTAACAGTGTTTGGCGAAGCCCATGCACTGGGTCACAATTTCTGGCAGTTGAGTCAACCGGAGCATCCTCTGTATGAGCATTTTAGTTCCCGTGTTTCAGGTGATCCAATGCTCGAAGGCTTTCAAGCCATTGATCGGGCAATCGGCAAGATTTTAGCCAAAGCACCAAAGGATGCTCATGTCGTCATTTTCTCCGCTCATGGCATGGGTCCTAACACCATGGATACCCCCAGCACGACCTTCCTGCCTGAGTTTCTATATCGCCTGAGTTTCCCTGGCAAATTTGGCCTGGCTAATGGTACTGAGTTGGGAACACCCCCTGAACCGATAATTACCAAAATGAAATGGAACTATTGGGAGCGACATCTGTGGGGTACCAAGTATGATCCTAATGCCATTAAAAGGTTTTTGAGACGAGAAATGCCCACCAAGCTTTTCAAACTAATCGAGCCATGGTTAGATTCTTCTCAAGAACCCGATCTAATCTCGCCATTCAGGCTAGCTAAGCAAACCGATGTAGTACCTTTCCAACCAGCCGCTTGGTATGCACCGGTCTGGCACAAGATGAAAGCGTTTGCCCTACCAAGCTTTTCAGAAGGATATATCCGCATCAATCTTCAGGGACGAGAACCCCAAGGATTGGTACCCGAATCGGAGTATGATGCTTTCTGTGATGAACTGATCCAAAAGCTTTACGCTCTTAAAGATGCCCGAAAAGGTGTACCCATGGTCAAGGATATCATCAGGACACGGAAGTCGCCCACTGAGCGAAATTGTAAGCTGTCTGATGCCGACTTGGTACTTGTCTGGCAAGATGAGTATGCCACAGATGTGGTGGAAAGTCCTGATGTTGGACGTATTGGTCCTGTACCCCATTATCGTTCTGGCAGCCATCGCCCTGAGGGATTTATCATAGCTAATGGTCCAGGTATTGCCTCTGGTGTTGATTTCGGAGGCGGTCATGCTCTTGATCTTCCCCCCACAATTTTGGAATTGATGGGTGCACCAATTCCTGAATACTTTGAAGGTAAGCCACTACCATTGCTAGCAAAAGAGCTTGTCAACGGTTAATATGCCTACTGCCTTAGAGTGTGGTCAGAAACGTTGCCCTCATAGTTAAGTCTTTGTAAATTAGAAATGAGGGATAAGGTAAAGAGGGGATGAGGAGATTTTTACTCCTCTTTCCCCTCTTCATTTTATTCCAAATCTCACAAATCCGACAGGAATCAATTGAACATGCTTATCATCACACGATGTATACGTTCTGCCCATGTATCCCAATTGAGAGACTGATCGTATTCCTCTCTAGAAGACTTGACTAATTGTTCATAGACTGCCCGATCACCAAAGTTATTTGCTATCACACTAGCATACTGATCACTTGAGGCAGATAACGGTAACATATAACCATTTTTGCCATCTTTAATAATTGTCGGGATTCCTCCGACATCAGTTGTGATTACAGGGAGACCAAATGCATTAGCCTCACAAATCACAATTGGTGAACAATCAGCACGAGTGGGAAACATCAAAAAATGGGATTGCAGAAATAATTGATTAAGTTCCTCTCGTTGCTTAGGATTATTTTTATTCAAAAAAGGAATGACCTTTAGCCGCTCATGCTTAATGTCATCCGGTGGTATACAACCAAGCATAACTAGCTCAGCATCAATTCCCATGTTCAGCAGAGACATCAGAGTTTCAAAGGCAATATTTCCACCTTTTCTCTGCCAATCTTTACCAATAAACAATAAACGGCAACGGGAAGCATTACACTTGGAAAATAGTTGATCGACTGAGGGGATATCATCTAAATTGGCTCCAAAGGGAATTATTTCAACTTTCTCTGGATCTGCCTGATAGTCGCTAATGGCAGATTTGGCAGCCCATTCTGAAGAATAAACTAGTTTATGAGATTTTGATAATACAGCAAATTCATGTTTTTCTCCTAGTTCAAATTCTTCTCTGTTTCGGTAAATTTTATAGTAGTCATTGTTGATTAGCTTCGGAGTAGCATCGGATAAAAAAATAATAGGAATACTAGTGTCAATTAAACTTACTTCTGCTGATGCAACAGGGCAAAAAAGTAAATCACATGGGGTTTCATTTAACTGTCTTTGAACGTTAATTATGAATCGATTAAGCTGTTCATTTTGATCAGAAGACTTGAAACCTAAAAATGAATCAATTAATTGGATAGGCTTGACTAGCTTATGCCAATAGGATACTTTTCTGGGATTGCCGAGATTAATCAACTGAAGGTCTCTTGATGCCAGAGACCTATGCATATAATAAAGGGTGCCAGAAAAAGTATTTTTATCTAAATAATTCTGAGAAGATAAAAAACCAACTCTCAAGGGCTGTATCATCGGTTTTAGGAAGGTTGAATCTTGCTATCAAATGTACCGCTTCAATTATAGCTCCCTATTAGTAAAGTATTTGATGTCAAACCAGCCGTATTATTAAATTGCTTGATAATTTATTGCTCCCCAGTAGTTTACTTTTTAATGTAATCATTTTTAGGTATTTTAAAATAACTAAGCAATTTTGCTTAGTTAGCTCTAGGGTAATACGGCATTAATATTTTCTTTAAAGGTTTTAGGGGTTTCACCATACGCCTCAACTTATGATCAACATATATCATATAACAGTCAAGAGGCTCGGCTCCAAAACTTTTCTTAAATGCTATAACTCCTGGCAATCCACCACTAGTCTCAAAATCAAACCAAGAATATCCTTGTTCACAAGAATCTTTGACAATTTCATACATCACTAAGTTAACTGGTCTTAGATTCAAGTATTTTTCTAAAGATGAGCCATGCCAATACACCACATGTTTATTGGCGTAGAAGCATAGTGCTCCGCTGATAATATGGCTTTTCGGACTTTTTGAGCCATATAATTACCGTCCTTTTTCCAAGTTTTGGAAATTGTTTCAAAACCCACGTCTAAGTTAATGGCGTGAGTGGTATTCTCCTCTGGTTCACTGACACAACTTATGGCTACAGCTGAGTATTGGATTTATCGATTTAGATAGCTGCCTTGATATTCGCCTATCTATATTATTTCAGGACTTAGGCAGGAACTCTACTTGTAGGGTCTCACCCTAGTATTTATAGTGTTTATTACCGAGTTTTACCTCAGTTATGTATATCTGAGAGTGCTGCTAAAGTTCAGAAAAATTTCTTGATTGATGCCACAACCCTTGCTTGGTCAGCTTCAGTCATATCGTTGTAAAAGGGCAGACGAAGTAAGCGATCGCTTTTAGCGGAAGCTGAGGCCTTTGGCCACGCTACGCGAACGCTTCATCGCGTAGCGTGACCTACGGTCAATCGCTTACATCCTCAGTCACCAAGCAGTCTCCTTCTTTGCCCCCAAACTCTCGTCCCATATCAGACAAGTGCAATGGCAGATAGTGAAAAACGCTATAAATGCCTTTGTCTACCCAGGTATACTTATCAATTTGACCGCGATAGAAGCGAGTGCGATTAGTTCCTTTCTCGCGGATAATCTCAGCACGTTCGATAAACTCCGGGTCGTTGATCAAGAATGCGCCACCTTCTCCACAGGTAAAGTTCTTAGTCTCGTGAAAACTCTGGGTAGCTAGACAATTAAATGTACCTAGATACTTGCCTTTGTACTTAGCAAATAGGCCATGAGCATTGTCCTCAATAACTGGTATACCGTAACGCCCAGCAATTTCCAAAATAGCATCCATCTCACATCCTACACCTAGGAATCATAATAATTATGAAATTTATATTAGGGAGATATTGAGTTGTAGCGCCCTGAACTTAAACGATGCTCAATTAACCATTGTTCATTTTCTGGTGAGTCATGTAGCCATCGCTGAATTAGGTCAGCAAATTTTACTGGAAGCTGCAAACTCTTCCAGGTTTCGTAAGAGGCTATAGACAGATTATGGTAAAGATCTGAATCGGAAAGCAGCTTTTGAATAGATTCTGCTAAAGCAACAGAGTTGCCAGCTTCGAAAATTTTCGCATTGATGCCATCTTTTAGTTTATTGATAAACATTGGGTGATCTGAAGCAATAATTGGAGTTCGAGCGCAAAGGGCATGAGTAATTACTAGTGGGAAACCCTCTGGAAATTCGTGGCGACTAGGAACTAATACCAGATCAGATTCTCTCATCAGAGTAACTACCGTATTACTTGGTACTAGTCCGAGAAACTCTACACAGTCTTCGATTTGTAGCTGCTTAGCTTTATTGGCAAATAAACCTGTTTTATCGTAACCAGCTAGCTTCAATTTTATTGGAAATTTATTAGCTTTTAAGTTAGCGATAGATTATAATATATCACCAACACCTTTAGCTGAATTCATTGATACAACATAACATATTTGCCAAGACTTTGCCTCTGCTCGGAGAGTTTTTGGTAACCAAGATTCCGGTGTTTCAGTAACAATATAGCTCCAAGGAATTATTTTATCAGATTGAACTCCTATGTGCTGGAGCCCTAGGGAGGAATCAATTCCATAACTACCAATCCATTGGATTTGATCATTATTTAATAGTTGGCTTAGTAAATAATTACGAAATTTGTTAACCACCTTGTTGGTTGGAATAGATTCAGCGAATAGGGCTAGAGTTGAAACATTATTGTGAATTGCCCAACGAAAAATTTCCCGAATGGGTGTGCGAATAATTAAATGAGTCGGATGGTAATCTTCAACCAATTGGATTAACTTTTTAATGTTAATCTTTCCATCAAATCCTGCACCAATGGCACGAACTCCTTTTTCGAGGAGCTCATTGTATGGTTTTTCGGTCATACAACATAGGGTAGCAACTTCCCCAATTTGTTTGCCAATTTCAGCTACCGCATCTACACAATATTTCTGAGCATAGTACGTCTCAGCTCCACCGTTAGCTAGGCCTTCAAAGGTTTTACGGTAATCTCCAGCATACTGAATAATCAATAAACGCATAAAATTAATTCCTTTGTTTTCAATAATTTTTTATAAAAAGTATTACCATTTTACCGTTATATTAATATCCTTATTTTCAGAAAAAATAGATATATATTAATTTTTAGGATAAAGTTGGTGTTATTTAAAAAAACAAAATGCATACACTATGATTGATTTTACTATCCATTTAATTAAAAAAATAGATCCAAAAAAGCTATAAATCCCTATTAGTTTACACCTGATGCTCTATAGCTTTTTTGGATCTATTTTTTTAATTAAATGGATAGTAAAATCAATCATAGTGTATGCATT
>NZ_JAAHFV010000362.1:0-6239 GCF_010672755.1 Moorena sp. SIO1F2 | reverse complement strand
TGGGATATCCGTTAATGCCGGAATTTGGGGCTTAACATTTTTTTATTTGAAATCAGCTCAGCCAACTTATACCAGTACATGGGCAGTATCACTACCTGTCTCAGGCTCATCCACTAGAATTAATATCCCAGAATTAGGGGGAGCGAGTTCAGATGTTAGGTCACCATTTGGCGATCGCTCCCATGACCCGAGGGAAAAGATGAAATTCATTGCGGAAAGTAAGCCGGTGCTTAAGGATGCTGCCAGTATACTGAACATGTCCTCTCAAGAGCTGGGCAAGCCTAGGGTCAAAATAGTAGACAATTCAACTATGATGGCCTTTGAAATCAAAGGAGACTCTGCTGAGGAAGCCCAACAGAAAGGTTTTGCTATGCACCAGGCTTTCCAGGAGAGACTTGAACAACTTAGGCAAGAAGAAGTAGTAGAAAATCAGCTACCAATTCAAGCTGATTTGGAGGCAGCTAAGAAAAATTTAGCAGATATTCAGAGACGTCTGTCTGAACACAAAGCTAGAACTGGATTGAACTCGAAAGAACAAGTTAACCAGCTATCATCCACTATAGAAGCCTTACGACAACAACAAATCGATTTGTTAGCCCAAGGGCGAGAAGCAAAAGCCAATCTCAGCAACCTCTCAGCTAATCTAAAGTTGTCATCTGGGCAAGCTGCTGATGCTTTTGTACTTAAGGCTGACCAGATATTTCAGCAAACCCTAAGGGAATACAGTCAGGCTACCGCAGCCCTGACGGTTTTGAGTTCCAAATACGGTTCCAAGCATCCATCTGTAGTAGACGAAAAGAGCAAGCAAGAAAGTGCTAAAGCAGCTTTGCTAGAGCGTAGTCAATCTCTGTTAGGTCGCCCCATGTCTTTGGCAATTATCGACCAGCTCAGTGTTAACTCTGGGCCTGAAACTGGTTCTTCCAGGGAAAATTTGCTGCGCCAAATTGTTGAGGTGGAAGCACGGCAAGAGGGTGTGGAAGCTAGAGCCTGGGTATTAAGCAACCAGATTGCTGAGCTGGAAGCCAAACTCAAACAAATGAGCCAGGATGCTTTGAGGATGGAGATCCTAGAACGCAATATGCGCATTGCGGAAACTATCTATGCTTCAACCTTAACTCAATCAGCCATTGGTCGATTCAACCAATCCCTTTCCTATCCTCAAGTTCAGCTGCTAGCTGAACCCAGCTTACCCCCAGACGCGATAGCACCGAAAAAGTCATCGGCTTTACTTGGTGCAGCAGCTGGTTCCTTCTTAATTAGTGCAGGACTATTTTTACTGTGGTTACGTCCCCATTTACAAGGTAAATCACAACCCTCAATGTACGGCAAAGTAGAATCGTTTAACTCTGATGTTCCACCCTTACGTTCTCAACCATCAAATAATAGCTTCACAACATCTAATAGCTTCACCTCGCCAATCGGTAACCAAAGAAAAGATTTCTGATACAACTAATCCACTTGTTATCAAGCTAGACATCAGAGAATGGCACCAGTAACCTAAGCCATTAGGCAGGCTTTAATGAAACCCCAAAACTTTGAAGAAAAAGTAGTTTTCTATTATATAATTTCAACATACTTATTATTTTTTTTAGGCGCACAGTTTGTTTTTGCCCCAGCCCTAGCTTGGCTGCTAACCTTTTATCTAATTAAGAAGCTTTGGCAGCAAACATCAGATACTCCACCGGAAGAAAGGATTCGGATTCCCATTGGAGTCTGGGTCTGGATTGTTTGCATATCAGTCATTGGCCTAGCCTTAATTATGGGTCATTTAGATTGGGGTTTCTCAACTGTTAAAACTATAAAATCCTTTATTAACTCCTTTTTAAGAACTTGGGCACTTCTGGCCTTATTTCCTTTAATTGGTTGCCTCAACATCCGACCACAAATAATCTATA
This sequence comes from Moorena sp. SIO1F2, assembly GCF_010672755.1. NCBI lineage: Bacteria > Bacillati > Cyanobacteriota > Cyanophyceae > Coleofasciculales > Coleofasciculaceae > Moorena > Moorena sp. SIO1F2. Next base: position 4,344 of record NZ_JAAHFV010000362.1, on the reverse strand, counting down.
GAGCAATTTCTATCCTTTCCCTACAAACTCTGATATTGGTACCACTTACCTATGGGTTAAGTCTGACTGGGTTAGAGATGCCCTTGTATACTAGCACCCTAATGGCAAAAATTGGCGGTAACAGTGAGCGTTACTACGCCGTAAGTCCTTACGTGATAAAAAGTGGTGAAACACGCCTTTTCTTATTTGCGCCTTGGGCTCCAGCATTGGCATTTGCCTGTAACGTACACTTTTTCCTTAGTAGTAGAGACCCGGACATAAAGTGGCGTTTTATTGGTATGATTGGTTGTGCTGCTGCAATTGTAGGTTCACTGTCCCGGATGGGGATAATCTGCTTAGTGGGTATACCAATACTGGTAACATTTTTGGGAAATCTAACCGAACCCGCCATGCAAATTACGGCAGGAATAGGGAGTTTTATTGGTGGTCTATTTGGTCCCCAACTGCTGATGATAGCTAGAAACTTGAAAGACTCTTTTTCCAGTCAAAGATCTGCTTCGTCGCGGGTTAGATCGGCCTTAGCCCGGCTTTCTCACCGTAAGTGGGAAGAAGATGCACCGATTTGGGGTCATGCCATTATAGTGGGCAAAGGCCCTGATGTTGTCGCTGGTATGCCTATTGGAAGTCACCACACTTGGTATGGTGCTTTATATACTCATGGAATCGTCGGGTTTATTGGCATCTTAATTCCTATAGTATATACTTTTATAGAGCTTTTAATTAAAGCTCAAAGGAGTAAGCTTGCTACAACAGCACTAACAATACTATTAATTTGTATCCTGTTTTCCTTTGGGGAAAATCTAGAAACATTAGCTTACCTCTACTGGCCTGGTTTGGTTGTAGTAGGGATGGGACTAAAATAAAAATGCTCAAGAGGTTTTTAGAGACCTTTTGTGGAAAATTACCATGCAATAATTATATACAAAAAAAGGATAATCGCCATGCCCACCATATCTGTAATAGTTCCAGTTTATAACGGAGAAAAAACTATATTAGAAACGATACAATCGATTCAAGCACAAAGGTTTTCAGATTTTGAGTTAATTGTCATTAATGACGGCTCTACTGATGGGACATTAGATGTAATCAGTACAGTCAAGGATCATCGATTGAAAGTGTTTTCCTATGAAAATGGGGGATTACCAGTGGCTCGTAATCGTGGTATTCGTCGCTCTAGGGGCGAATTTATTACGTTTATAGATGCCGATGATTTATGGAAACCCGATAAATTGGAGCTACAGTTAGCAGCACTGCACAAAAATCCAGAAGCTGGAGTGGCTTACAGTTGGACAGCATTTATAGATGATAATAGCAAGTTTTTGTTTGCTTGGCAACCACTCTATTGGGAGGGTAATGTTTATCCTCAATTACTAATTCGTAACTTTATATCCAGTGGTTCCAATATCATGGTAAAGCGGAAGTATATTGAAGCAGCTGGAGAATTTGACCCATCCCTGAAATCAGTTGAAGATTGGGATTATTACCTCAGGCTAGCAGCTTTATGTCCTTTTGCACTGGTTCCTAAATACCAAATTTTATACCGTCGCTCTTCCCAGTCAATGACCTCTAAAGTTGATGTGATGGAGAAGGCAAACCTAATTGTAATTGAAAGAGCCTTCAAGGCAGCTCCACCAGAACTTAAGTCTCTTAAAAATAAGAGTTTAGCGAATGCCTATCGTTATCTGGCTAAGCAGTGTATAGCTAATGCTTTTGATGATGAAGGAGTAAAGCTAGCTAGTCAAAAACTCAGCTATTCCATAAAGCTTTACCCCAAATTTTTGCTAAGCAAGGAAACTATACGTCTAATTTTAAAACTATTAATAATCAAAATTATGCCTAAAAAACTAGCTGGACATTTAATCCAACTAATCGGCCAGAAAATGCCGATGGTATCTGTTGATAATCGGATGATTTCAGAGCACTAACTACCACTATAATTTTACAGATATCAATTTCGACAGATATCAATCATCAAAAGGATGGCAGGATGGGAGATCCACTGTGAAAATTGTCAAAACAATAGGGAGTCGCATCAAGCACAAACTAGGTAATAGAAGCACTTTTACTCGCAATCTTGGTTGGATGGGAGTGGCCCAGGCATTTATTCGGGTTTCCCGTTTAGGTGCAACGTTTATTTTGCCACGCTTCTTAACTCCCCATGACTTTGGATTAGCTGCACTGGTTCTAACGACTTATGAATATTCACAAACAGTAACGCGGATCGGTGTTCATGCTAGGATTATACAGGCGGAAGCCGATGAGCTGGAAGACATTTGTAATAGTGCTTATTGGTTAAATTGGGTACTTTTTGCAAGTCTATTCGTTATCCAGTGCCTTGCTGCTTTTCCAGTTGCGTGGATTTATAAGGATAACCAACTTATTTTACCCATTTGTCTATTAGCATTTAACTTTTTGATTTCTCCCTTAGGGGCAGTACAGTCAGCACTAATTCAAAGGGATAATCGAATTCAGGTAACGGCTACTGCTCGCGCTCTCAGATATGCCACCGCCAATATTCTAACCGCTGTCTTTGCTGTTCTCCATATGGGAATGTGGGCGATAATAATTCCCAGAATATTAGCTAGCCCTATAGAATTCATTACATATCTGTTCAAACATCCCTGGCGGAGCACTGGCTCTTTCACAACCAAATACTGGGGTAAGATTTTTAGCTTTGGAATCAATTTCCTGGGGATTGAACTTTTAAAGACTCTCAGGGAAACTCTCGACTATCTTATCATTGGTCGCTTTATAGGAATTGACCTATTAGGTGTTTACTACTTTGCTTACAATGCTGGATTGGGAATTAGCTTGACTATCGTCCAATCGATTACTACTGCTTTATACCCTGCCCTATGTGAAGTACGGACAAACTTATCGAAATTTAAGCAAACATACTTTAGCAGTCTGAAGACGATTGGGAAAGTGATTGTTGGTTTTGTTGCTTTACAAGCAAGTCTAGTTCCGTTTTATATTCCCATTATGGTTGGGGAAAAAATTCATACGGAAGGCTGGAGTATGGTTGTTCCTATCGTCATTTTAGTTTGCTTATCAGCAATTCCTAGACCCTTTGATATTGCTGGATTTCAGCTTTTAGCAGCCATTGATAAACCGCAAATTGGCTTGCTCTGGAATGTCTTATTTACCATCATCTTTGCCTGTAGTCTACTGATAGCAGTGAAATGGGGAATCATCACGGTCGCTGTATCGGTTTTACTGGTTCATGTGCTTTTAATTCCCTTATTTGTGGTTTGGTCTGCTAGGTATGTCTTTGCTAAACCTGAAAAGTCTCCTGTAACCTTAGAGCATACTGTACTCCAATCTCATACTTTACTCCAATCTCACGATGAGACTGATACTGATCAGTTTTATGTCAGCCAATGGACATTATCATTAGCCAGTAGTGGGACATTCCCTAACACTCAGGGTTCTGAATTTCGTGATGCTGACAGTAATAACAGTAATAGCAGTAATAGCAGTAATAGCAGTGCCGGGTTTAGCGATCGCTTCGATGATCCCAGAAAACACCTGAAGTTGATAGCTGAAAGTGTGACGGTTTTAGAAGAAGCGGCAAAACAGCTAAATATATCTGTAGATAGCTTAGATAAGCCTTCGATTCAACTAATCGATAACTCTACAATGATGGTTTTTGAAATTTCAGGAGTCACCCCTGAGGAAGCGCAACGAAAAGCCTTCGCCATTAATCAGGCGTTTAACAAAAGACTGGAACAAATCAGGAAGCAAGAAATTGCTCAACAACAAAAGACTATCCCAGTGTATATAAAATCAGCCGAAAACGATCTAGAAAAAGCACAGCAACGCTTAGCTGAAAAAACGGCGAACATAGGATTGCCCTTACACCAGCTCTTAGAGACAATAGAAGCACTACGGCGCAAAAAGATTGAATTACGGCGCAAAAAGATTGAATTGCTAGCTGAGCTAGTACCGACTCAGTCTGATCATAGTCATTGTACAAATCCTCAGGTGATGAATCCTGTTCACCATCAGCCTCAAGCTAGCTTATTCCAAGATGATCCACCCTTAGAAATGGATGATATTAAACCACAACTACAAGGTAGTGAGGACAAGGCCAGGGATCTAGAGTTTCAGATTTCTCAGCTTGAAGTAAAACTTAGCAAAATGTCCCAAGATGCCTTGACTCTGGAAATTCTAGAACGAGATTTACGCATTGCACAAACCGTCTATTCCTCTGTTTTAAGCCAATGGGAACTAGTTAAGTCAGACTCATCTATTATGTATTATCCCCAACTGCAATTGGTAGCCGGTCCTACCTTACCTACCCAGGGTAAACGCAAGAATCAATAAGCTACGGCTTATTGATTA
>NZ_JAAHFV010000361.1:0-6241 GCF_010672755.1 Moorena sp. SIO1F2 | reverse complement strand
GTATAGAGACTTGTCATGTTAGTAAATAGCAGTTTTACCGGCTTCAAGTACTGTTATTTTAGATCATGGGAAATGGGCAAGAATAGAAGGGTGGACTACACACAATAATAACACAGATGCACGGATGACTTAATCCATGCCCTAAATCCGCTGTGTAACATTATTAGTTATTAGTATCTTAACTTGTGCCTTGACTAGTGACATGTCTACTGGTTCCTTTGAAAAAAACAGTTTGGATTGGCAGTTGCAGCTGCTGCAACGACAATTCGGGGAGTGGTGGGAGCTGACAATGTCTCAGGTGCCTCTTGACCAAGCCCAAGGCTCACTGCCATCTTGGTTACTGTCTCCTATGCTAGCCCGGGGGATTAGGATAACGTTTTGGTTACTTGTTGCTGTAATCCTAAGCTGGCTAGGGGTGCGGCTGTTGAGAGGATTACATCCTTATATTAGTTATTATTACCAGCAACTGAATCAAGCTGCAAACAGAGTGACAAAACGACCAGTTCCAGAATTATCAGTGGTCAATTGGTGGGAGCGATCGCAAAACTATCAGCAGCAGGGTAACTACACCGAAGCCTGTCGTTGCTTGTATATGGGGATGTTGCAGCAATTACACGATACTGGCATTGCCCCTCGCCATCCCAGTCGCACGGATGGAGAATATCTACAACTCATCCAGCAATTACCGCAACCTAAACCATACCAAATCTTACTGATCACCCACCAGCAGTTATGTTTTAGTAACGCCGAAGTCTCTAGTCAGGTTTTTGAACGGTGCAAGGAGGCTTATCAGCAGATAAAGGTTGAAGTATGAAGTATATTCCCGTAGCGTGGCCGTTCGCGCAGCGTGGCCTACGGCCTTAAGGCCAAGGATGAAGGATGAAATTTCCTAGGCGTCGGTTAGGGGTAATTAGTGCGATCGCAATGGTGGTACTAATTATGATTACCCTGGTAGCTGCTCCAGCTAATAATAAAATCAATAGCGGTTCTACTTACAGCCGCGCTCCCTATGGCTATGGCGCTTGGTACGCTTACATGGCAAAACGGGGAACTCCTGTACAGCGTTGGCAAAAACCGTTTAAGGATTTAGCGAATCAGACAGATGCTCAAGGCTCGGTTACCTTATTGCGTGTCACTAGTTGGTTGACAGTAGATGCTATTTATGGTATAGAGCGAGAATGGATTAAACAGGGCAATACGATGGTGATTTTGGGAGTCAAGCAGCCGGTGACAGACGCTGATTTTAGTACTCTCCAAGAGGCTTCAACGGGAAAGGTTAAGGTTAACACCAGGCGGCGATACAAGGGTAATCAGGGGAAGAAAATTTTAAGCGATCGCTTTGGTGCTGTGGTTTGGGAAAAGCCTATTGGTGATGGTAGAGTTATCTTTGCCACTACATCCGATATTGCTGCCAATGCCTATCAGGACTTTCCAGCTAACTATGAATTATTAGCCCAACTGGTTACTCCCTTGAAACCAGAGGAGAATTTAACTAACCACAATCCGGTTTGGGTCGATGAATACCTCCACGGTTACAAAGATGTAGATGTGATCAAGCGAGAGGTCGGTGAGACTCTATTCAGTTATTTAGGGAAAACCCCTATGTTGCCAGCCTTTATCCAAGGATTAATCATTCTTCTGGTTGCCATCTGGGCTCTGAATCGGCGCTTTGGACAACCATTGAGCTTATCTGAACCAGTCGTGGATAACAGCGAAGCCTACATCCGAGCATTAGCAGGTGTTTTGCAAAAAGCAGGCAGCAGTGAGTTTGTGTTGGAAGTTGTGGGAAAAGACGAACAACTGCAACTGCAAAAAGCACTGGGATTAGGACAGACTCTGCTGGAGGAGCAAGCTCTAATTGATGCCTGGGTTGAGCAAACTGGACGTCCAGCTACAGAACTGAAACAATTGCTGGAAATTCAATCTAGTAAACGTCGTATTAGGGAGTCAGACTTACTAAAATGGCTGGGAAAATGGCAGAAAATTCGTATTGATTGATGGGATGATCACAACTGCCCGATTGCTTAAACTACTGCGTATAAACCTAACTAATCCGACCCCCAATCAACCAGAGTTTGCCCATGCTATCCTGGTACCACGAAGACGGTCCCACAGGATAGCTAATCAAAGCAAATGACCAATGATCTCCCTGTCTTGAACCGCCTCAAGCAAACCCTTGGCAAAATAATTGTCGGTCAATCGACCCTAGTCGAACAGTTACTCGTAGCATTGCTTAGTGGTGGACATGTCATTATTGAGGGGGTACCAGGAACCGGTAAAACCTTGCTTGTCAAAGTTTTAGCAAGGCTAATCCAAGCTGAATTTCGGCGGATTCAGTTAACCCCAGATATTCTACCATCGGATATTTTAGGAACCAATATCTTTGATCTGAATACCCGTAACTTTACCCTCAAAAAAGGACCAGTCTTTACTGAGATTTTGCTAGCTGATGAAATTAACCGCACCCCACCCAAAACCCAAGCAGCGCTGCTAGAGGCAATGGAAGAGCAGCAAGTCACTTTGGACGGGGAAACCTTGCCTCTATCTGAATTATTTTGGGTGATTGCTACCCAAAACTCTCTAGAATTTGAAGGCACCTATCCCCTACCAGAAGCTCAGTTAGACCGATTTTTATTCAAGTTGGTAGTGGATTACCCAGATGCGGCGGCAGAAAAGCAAATGTTGCTTAATACTGAGAAAGGATTTCGTGGACGCCGTTTGGATTTAGAACGTCTGAAACCTCTAGCAACTGTAGAACAAATTTTTAGTGCTCGTCAAGAGGTTAAAGCTGTCCAAGTAGACGAGAAGGTGCTGGATTATTTGCTAGCCTTAGTTCAGCAAACCAGGCAAAATCCTGATTTAGCCTTGGGAGCCTCCCCGAGAGCTGCTGTAGCTTGGTTACAAACCAGTAAAGCCCAAGCTGTGTTATCAGGACGGGATTATGTGACACCGGATGATGTAAAAGCGATCGCACTCCCTCTACTCCGTCACCGTCTGATTCTGAAACCAGAGGTGCAGTTAGATGGGTTACAGATCGATAGCGTAATAGCTTCATTACTCAAGCAAGTTCCAGTGCCTAGGTGAGTGGCTCAGCACTCAGCACTCAAAAAAAAATATGATTCCCTCAAAACGAACCTATTTACTGTTAATACTAGGTATTGCGATCGCATTATTACTCGCTACTGTTTTTAATCAGCAAATCAGTCTAATTAGTACTCTTGTCTTTGATGGCATTGTCCTTGGTTTAGCCTTATGGGATGGAAAACGGGTCAAACCTAACCGAGTGAAGGTAACCCGCACGCCTTTACAACGGTTATCGATTGGGCGAGATAATCTGATTGTGCTGTCAGTGGAATCTAGAAATCAGGTTGCTCGAATTCTGATTAAGGACTACTATCCATTAGAGTTTGCAGTTTCCACCCCAACGATCACTGCTACCCTTGACCGGAATAGTAACAAGGAACTAACCTATACAGTTCATCCAGCCAAGCGAGGCCAGTTTCACTGGGGAGATATTCACGTGCGCCAGTTGAGTCCTTGGGGCTTGGTGTGGGATGATTGGAAAATCCCAGGGAGTCAGAACGTAGCAGTTTATCCAGACTTAGTCACGTTGCGATCGCTTTCTATTCGCCTGACCCTGGAAAATACTGGTACCATGCGCCGTTCCCGAAACTTGGGTAGTGGGACAGAATTTGCTGAACTGCGGGAGTATGGCATTGGTGATGACACTCGCCTGATTGATTGGAAAGCCACTGCTCGCCGCTCTCGCCCTTTAGTAAGGGTGCTGGAACCGGAAAAAGAGCAAACTTTAATTATATTACTGGACCGGGGACGGTTGATGACCGCACAGGTACTTCAACTGAAGCGCTTTGATTGGGGATTGAATAGTACTCTAGCCCTAGCATTAGCTGGGTTACATCGGGGCGATCGCGTGGGGGTGGGTGTCTTTGATCGAGACATAACGACCTGGATTCCACCAGAACGGGGTCAACATCAACTATCGAAACTCATAGAACGCCTCACTCCGATTCAGCCAGTGTTATTAGAACCAGACTATTTTGGTGCTGTTACAAAAGTCGTGAATCAGCAAACTCGTCGTGCTTTAGTCGTACTGATTACAGACATAGTGGATGTTACTGCTTCCGCTGAATTGCTAGCAGCCCTAGAACGCCTCACCCCTCGCTACTTACCTTTTTGTGTCACCCTTCGAGACCCCCTTGTTGACCAATTAGCGCACACTGCCCCTAATACCCCTCAGTTAGGGAAAATTCCCAGTCAAGACCAGTTTTGGAACAGGGGATACCAGGAGCAGGCGAAAAAAATAATTAGTGTTGAGCTCAACCCTGACCCGGGGCAAGCCGCTTATACCCGTGCTGTCGCTCTGGATTTAATTGCCCAGCGCCAAGTTGCCTTTGCCCGGTTGAAGCAAAAAGGAGTTCTGGTCTTGGATGCACCAGCCAATCAGATTAGTCAGCAACTGGTTGAGAGCTACTTACGAGTCAAAGCTCGGAATCTACTTTGAAGTATCCTCGACTTTCCGGCTACTACAATATATAACCAAAAGGCTAAACAGTCCGATTCCAACCAAATACTTGAGGAATGATGGCACTAAGGGACTCGGAGATAAAAACCCTTCAATAATACCAGCAATAATCAACATCGGCACAATCCCAAACATCAACTGAGCCGCTTGGGAGCCATAAAATTTCAATGCATCTACCCGGCGATATTGGCCTGGAAACAGAATTGCTCTACCGATGAGTAAACCGGCTCCACCAGCAAAGAAGATAGCGGGTAATTCCAGGGAACCATGGGGAAACACAAATGCCCAGAAGGGATAAGCTAAGTTATTTTGACCCACTAAGGTTCCAATGGCACCAATCAGTATTCCGTTGAATGCCATGACATATAGGGTAAAGGCACCGCAGGTAATCCCACCAGCCACTGCCCGAAAGCATACCGATAGATTGTTAATCATAATGCCACTGGAGGCTAAGGGTTTCATGCCCAAAATCGAACCCATCCACAATTCCTGGCGATCGCGTACTTGTTCAATTAACTGTTCCGGAACCACCAGGGACATAAACACTGGATCTTGCCAAGCCAACCACCAGGAAATTAAGGCTCCGAGGAGAAACACTGCGGTTGCGATCGCAATATAACTCCACGTCTGTTGCACTACAGCAGGGAAACCCCAGCGACAAAACTCCCCTAAGCCTTGCCAGTCTTGACGGCGAGAACCTTGATAAATCTGGTTATAGCCCCGAGAGGTGAGTCGTTGTAAATCCTTGACCAGGGTATTGCCTACTTGGTTAGTTCTAGCACGGGCTAAATCCGCTGAGACGGAGCGATACAAACTAGCGAGTTCCTTGATTTGGGATGCTGGCAAGGACTTGATTCCTCGTTTCTCCACTTGTTGCAGGAGAGTATCCAACTGTTTCCAATTTGCTTCCCGCCGCCCAATCCAACGTTTAATATTCATAAAGTTTCCGTGTAATTTTCGTAAACCTCCCTTAAGATAGCGTTAAAACTTGTCTTGCCATCAATAGCCCCATCGACCCATGTCTTATGAGCCTAGTCCCAACCAATCTTTAGGACCACTCAGTATTGGTAATGTTGTTAATGTCGGTTTGCGGATCTACCGCGATCATTTTAAGTTATATTACCGTCTAGCTTTTATCGGTTATCTATGGCTATTAGTTCCCATATATGGCTGGGCTAAGTTTTCTGCCATGTTTGGGCTAATTTCACGTCTAGCGTTTAAGGAAATCATTGAACGTCCAGAAACAGTGAATGAGGCTCGCCGCCATGTAAATCCTCGGATGTGGAGTTTTTTCAGAGCAGGCATCCTAGTATCCTTAATAACTTTTCTAGTATCCTTGATAACTCTTGGAGCAGCAATCCTAGTAGTATTTATCATTTCTTTTGTTATTGGTATCTTGATCGGAGTCCTTGGTTTAATTTTCGGCAATAGCATTACTCTTTTAGATAATCTCAATACTCTCCCTGAGAATAGTATTGCTATGACTATCATAGGACTTCTGGTTGTGATTATTTTGATGATTGTTTTTTTCTTTGGATTGAGCTGGTTTATATCTCGCTTGTTAATTTATGAAATACCGCTTGCTATAGAAGAAAATTCTATCGGTGCCAGGGCAGCAATTGGTCGCAGCTGGAAATTAACTCAGGGATTTATATTACGTATTCAAGGGATAGTAGTTGTTGGCTTTTTAATATCACA
>NZ_JAAHFV010000360.1:0-6266 GCF_010672755.1 Moorena sp. SIO1F2 | reverse complement strand
TCTCCCCATCTCCCCATCTCCCCACACTCCCTACTCCCTACTCCCTACTCCCTACTCCCTAAAACTATTGAAAACTACTATCAATTAAATTGGTATTACGTCATCCCAACCCGTTTGGTTCTTAGAGTAACATTAACCCCTTCAGTGGATTGCTCCAATACTAATAATGGCGTTGGTTTTGCCTTTTGATCCCAACGCATGCAAACAATACGTCCTTGAATTGTTGGTTGCCAGGTATCATTGTCCGCATCTGGACTAAGAAATGTTTCAATACAGTCAATAATTTGGCTAACGGTTGCCGAGGTGCGTTGAGTGGGTAATTTCATTAACTTAACTTGAATACGGAAAAGCACTCCCACACTGCGTTTACCTCGAATTTCAGTCTCGTACTTAACATCAAATATTTCATTAATTTTACGACCTGACGTACTAGCAACACCGATAACATTTCTAGAGTCTTGAGTAGGTCGTAATGCTATACTGATTAACTGTTTTATTCGAATTTTAATTTGATTGATAACTCCAAAGTGGAATACCTCTTCTTCCATTCGCATTCTGAGGTAGTCCAGATTAAATTCCCGCGAGTGAACCAAATCGGGATTTGATTCCATTTTCCGGATGGTATTAAGCGCCAGCTTTAACTTTTTTCGGAGATCAGCAGTTTTATACTGCTCCAATTTGAGCTTTTTGTCCCTATCCTTGAATTGCAGCTTACCATACACTACTAATCCAATCACCACTAAAGCTAGTCCAATAGACACAAAAATCCAATGATTAAAATTCCCCAGTTGCCCAGCAGAGCCAGACGTCTTGGGAATGGTAGATGGAGGTGAGGATGCAATTTTCACAGGTACAAAAACCTGAGTCCGTGATTCTCTGAAGATGAGATGATGGGACATAATCACTATCGAATAAAACTCAAAACCTCTTGACTAGGATTACCTTAGCGTGGATATCGTAAAAAATTTGTAAGCACCTGCTATTATTCGCTTTTGAATCAGTTAGTCAGAGACAAATGCTAATTCGCAGTATCTACATATAAATGTTTTTTACTTTCTTTTGGAAGCCTTTGTCCTTCTCCTTAGAAGGAGTGCTACGGAACTTCCCTTGTCCACTGCAGGAGTGGAGCTTCAAGCCATATCCATCCATGGCCTTTGGGCCACGCTACGCGAACGGTGATTAGTTTCGACTAGTTAGTCTTTGGGTACTAACCTATATCATAACCTGGTGTTCGCCACCAGTTTCTAGCTATAAGGAGGCGCACTAGCTGAACCAATCATCCAGAGGTTTTCCTCAGCAGAAGCGTCCCAAGGATATAACGGGCTTTCCGCACCCCTACGGGAAGGCATCCAAAGCATCTATAGTATTGTGCCAAGTATTGTGGCAATTTGGGTAAGCAATTGAAGCCTTTTCCATGGAAGCCTTTTGCCTTAGTTTAGTAATAGTGTTGCTATGGTAGATTACCCAAAGCCCAACTTAAGGAAGAATTTCAAGATACTCTATAGCTTATGTATCTAAGCATTCAGCTAAGGCCGATTGGCGCTATAGCTGATATGGGATAAGGCAATAGCTTAGCTATTTAGAACAAGGATGCTTTGCTCCGTAACGTTGCTTAGTAAAATCAATCGGTTTACCCCAAACAACGTGGAGATAATATGCCCCACGATACTTTAATTTACCGATCGCTTCCGGTAAAAGCACACCGTTCAGCTTTGGCTGTCGCCAACGGATACCACGATACTTACCAACAATTTTTTCTAATTTCATCTCAAAAGTTACCGGTTTATTTTCATAGGTAATACCACGGTAAGTGAATTTCATTATTTTATCCTCTTAATTGTTTGTGATATCTGTAATTGATCACTCCAAGTCAGAGCCTATACTTAGATAATTACCGAAAGTTAGACTAACGGAACAGTAAGCATTCAGCTTAGAGCTATCAGCTATCGGCTGATTGTTCGCGTAGCGTGGCCCATTCGCGTAGCGTGGCCAATAGGCCAAGGCCAAGGTTGTCCAAGATAACTGATGTACTCGTTCCCCTCAGGAAAATTCCTAAGTTTTGCTTGATTGAAAAACTGACGGCTGTTGTGCTGATACCTGAATGCTTACAAGTAACAAATCTGAGTGAGTGACTTTACTCCTAACACCCTTGATTTTATGTAGAGAGCAGTTGAGTGGTAGCTAAACCCAACAAAACTATTGCCAAGGTTGATTTCACTATGTTAAAATAAACCCTTGCAGCTATAAAATTCAGTCAACCAGGTAAGAAATTGACCGAAACAGCAATAAATTTAACTATCATCTTGATGATACCCAAGCTGCTGTAGTTTGGAATATCAATCAGGATTGCTCCCTTAGCTACCTTCTTATTGGTCAGTTGATCATCAGGACATTATAAAATTTGCCTATCGGATTTTCCGTTGAGAAACCAGTGATTAGCCCATCTTGCTGATAGTGTGGCAATGCGTTCGCGTAGCGTGGCCTACGGCCAATCGCGTAGCGGCTCCATTCGCGTAGCGTGGCCCATTCGCGTAGCGTGGCCAATAGGCCAAGGCCAAGGAGCATCCCATAACTAATCTCATCACTAAGGGTACACAACCCCCGCCATTACCTGTCTTTTTCTAGTTGGTATTATCCTTAAGCATTAAGTGACATCCTCCTACCCCAAATCAAAGATTATGGTGTAGGCTTCCAAAGAATCACTTCTTCGGCTTCCTGGTTGTTCTCTTACGAGCTTTCGACACTTGCCTAGATTGAGTTTCCCCAATCCCCGGTAGACCGTCTGCACAGGCAGTTTCCATTCCCCTAAGCCCTAGGGTACTGATCAGCGCTATCCCTCTATTTCTAATTACCTGACCACTGGCGACATCTCTATCTGTGGTATATCCACAACTCGGACAGCTATGCACCCTGACACTCAGGTCTTTTTTGACAATAGCTTCACACTCGGGACAGGTTTGAGATGTCCCCCTAGCATCGACAACAGCAAAAAACTTCCCTCTTTTCCAGCACACATACTGGACAATCTGGCGGAATTGTCCAAAGCCAGCATCAAGGGTCTGCTTCCCAAACATGCCTTTGGCCATGATGCGATAGTCGATATCTTCCATGAAGACCATATCCCCGGCATCGCACAGAGCGTGGGCTTGTTTGAAGTGGAAATCTTTGCGGCTGTTGTCAATGGTGTGGTGAAGTCTCGCTATCTTCAGCTGTTGTTTCTCGTAATTCTTAGACCATTTCTGCTTCCTACTGAGTCTACGTTGCAGCAATTGCAGCTTGCTTTGCAGACTTCTAAAAAACTTTGGCGCTTTGACGAGTTCACCATCACTGGTTGCCAAAAACTTCTCCAGCCCCAGGTCTACTCCGATCGCATCACCATGGGGCATGGGGGTGGGAATACTGACATCCGATTGGATCACTACAGATGCTTACCAACAGTCAGCCTTTCTCAAAATACGAACCTGCTTAACTACAAAGCCCCTAGGAATAGGGCGATGCAGGTTGATCGCAATCGCTCCAATTTTCGGCAGCTTAATGTGATCTGAGCTGATGGGATTCTTCTTAAACTGCGGGAACAACAAAGACTTGAACTGTCCTTGCTTCTTGAACCTGGGAAAACCAAACCCTCTCGCCTTAAAATACTCCCACCCTCGGTGCAGCTGTTTAACTGCTTGCTGCAAAACTTGAGAAGGAACTTCCTTGAGTAATGGAAATTCAATCTTTGCTTTTGGCAAGTTGTTAAGCTGTCTGATTTGGTCGGGAAACTTGGCGTCGGCGGGAATGATATATTCAGAAACAACAGAGCATCTGTCAATCAAACACTTGCGACTTCTGCACCAATCTTTGATCTCCTGCAATGCATAGTTGTAAGCCCCACGACAGATGTTCATCCACTCCTTCAATACCTGTTCAGTAGCAGAATCTGGGTAGATTCGGTAGCGGTAGTTAAGTGTCAACATGCCTTAATTATAGAGCATTTCCAAGGGCAGGTAGGGTCAGATAATTTTTAATTTAATCGGTATTGAGCCGATTAAATTAAGTTCGGCGAGTCCGTGTATCTCACCACCATACCTGAAAGGTTAGTGGGGGTCTTATTGCTCCCCCAAACCCCCACTGTTAGATAAACTGCCCAAATGCCCATGGCTCGCAAATAGTGACTAGCTCGGAATGTCCCTGCTGCTGTAATCGCTTCTGGTGTCCTAAATTGCAACCCATGATCATAAACCTGGCTCACGACTGCTTCAGTCATACGTAAAGCTTCATCTTTCATCCCTTGCTGAATCAGAAATGCTGCTAATCCAAAATTAATTCCTGTCCAGACTTCCATCGGATGAGTAGCATCGGGATCTTCTGGTGTGCCATCGGGTCTGACTCCATTAGCTGCTCCCAGTTGACCCTGATGGAACTTTAAAAAACAGGCATCATACACAGTCTTGAGGGCTGAGAGAGTACACTCTGGTGGCACAATATCCGGTAATCCCAGTAACTGAGCATAAAATTGACCACATAACTGGTCTGCCATCACCACATCTGAGCCACTTTCACTATCTAGTTGATAGTACTGCCCATTCCACAGCTTTTCTTGATAAATTGGCATAGCTTGTGCTAACCATTGGCGATAGCAGTCAATGGTGTCTTGAATGGAATCTAGCTCAGGTACTTCTACTAATGGGGATGTTGGTGGATAATTCTTGGTCAGAATTTCTCCAATTGCGATCGCACTCTCTAAGGCCGCTAACCACAACCCCCCACAGTAAGCACTTACTCCCTGCAATCGCCAATCATCAAAGGTTTGATCTGGTGCGCCATAGTTTTCGGGGATCCCATCTCCATCTTGGTCAAACCCCTTGAGATAAGCCAGTGCCTTGACAATGGATGACCAGCACTCCCACAAAAAGTCTATATCTGTAGCGCTAGAAAAAACAAAATCCCGATAGACTTGTAAAACAAAGTCACTGGCTAAATCCTTCCACTGGTTACAATCCTGGTAGCTAGTATAATTGGTCTGTTGCCAAGGATGCTCATTGGGCGCTCCTAGGTCATGGGGAGTAGCATCCGCAATTTTACGGACAGCTTGAGCTTGGTTGTAGCCAATAATACGTATTGTTTCATCGCTGGTCGGGATAGCTCGGGCAAAGGCTTCTAACACCGCTTTATCCAGTTTCGGCCACAGCATTGCTAGGGCAAAAGAACCATAGAGCCGCACATCCAGGCTTTCGTACCAACGGTAATCTAGACATTCTAATACACCAAACTGTCCAATTGGGTCAAGTTCAGTTGCTGCTGTCCAGAGAGTACCGCCATCCGTGAGCAAGTAAAGCTCATTAAACAAGGCCATTTTGAACCAATTCGGTAAATCCTCCTGATTTAAAATCGGTTCTTGCCATGATTCAATTTGTTCTCGCCACAGATCATGGTGCTTGAGAGCAGTGCGCACCATTGACCAGCCATTATTACCGTTGCGTCCAAAAAAATCCGTGTATCTCCGGTAATAGTTAATACCTAATTTAAATTCTGTCACCGGGAAGTCCCAAGCCAGGATAAAGGTAATTTTGCGGGTTTTACCTGGACGAAGAGTAAAGCGAATTGCGATCGCGCACGCAATTTGTTCTCCTGGTGCCGCTGGGGTTTCATCTTGATGGTCTACCAAGCTACCATCCGTAGCAAAGGTATCCCAAACCTCAGCACCATCACCAACTGGATTCCAGCGACCGTGGTAAAATACCTCCATACTGGGATTAGTAACTGTAGCGAGGCACAATTGCCCTTCCCCTTCTTTAATCTCATCCCCCAGTCTCACCCGGTCTAGAACAAATCCGACCCGATAGTGATCCACAACCCACTGATTCAAATTCCCCGTACTATCTCCCCACCGAGGCTGGTACTCATACACCGGACTGCCATCATCCCTTACCCGCACCTCTGGATTTTTAATCGCATTCGTAAACCAACCCACCATATTCTGCCAAGTGAGCATGATGCTAAGGGTAATCGGGGTATCAGTAGGGTTGTGAGCCGTCCACTCAAACACCGCCACTGGGTAACTACTTTCCTGATAACATCCTGCCCAAATCGGGGAAAACTGCTCACAGGTTAGTTCAGTCTGAAAGACATTTTTATAGGTAAACCAACTGCGAGGATACAAAGCATAGTAGTGACCAGAAACCTCTGAGCTGTTTTCCTCACCTTTGCCTTGTGTTGGATACCATTGCCAAGAGCCCACCAGAGGATGCTCAGCTGGGCTCTTGGCAATGGTATCCAACACA
>NZ_JAAHFV010000036.1:6432-34238 GCF_010672755.1 Moorena sp. SIO1F2 | reverse complement strand
TCCCTATTCCCTATTCCCTATTCCCTATTCCCTATTCCCTACTCCCTACTCCCTAAAAATTTGTACTTCACCCAATTGAAAAATTAAATATTTCTACCCTTGCCATCAACCACCACATTTCAGTACTATTACCAATATGCCCCCAGGGGGGATATTGGTAATGATATATTAAGTTCAATAAAGATAATTAACGATAAGTAACAAAATTTTGTTGAAAAATACTTGGTTTTCTGCTAGAGCCCCAAGGAATTCCCATCAGTCAGGGCAACTGCTTCTATCGATCCCCCCTAGGGGAGTGAGTAATCCTCAAGGATGGCTATTATTTGCTGCCGCCTCTTTCTTGGTTTCTGTACCAGTGTTCTTTCAAGCTCCCCTAGTGCGCCTTTTCCCACTGTTGAGTTTAGTCATCACCTTCGCTTGGGTGTGGCTGGGGGTAAAACTGCTCCAACGTCCATCAACCCAAGTCTGGGGTGACTTGCTGTTGGGATTTAGCTGGAGTTGGCTGGCTGGTTCACTATATTGGGGTTGGTTGCGCACTGAACCTCTATGGCATTTACCCGTAGAAGCGATTGGTCTACCATTCGCTCTGTGGGGATTGTGGCGGGGTTGGGGAAAGGTAGGAAATCTATTTTACTTGGGTTCGTTATTCGGTACAGCCATGACCGACATCTATTTCTACTTGACGAATCTAATTACTTACTGGCGTCAGGTGATGGTAGTAGAGCCAGTCCTGGCAAAACCAATCTTTCAAAATGCGATCGCACAAGTCCAAACCCCTTGGGGAATTAGCTGGGCAGTGGTTTTGGTTGCTACGCTAGGAATAGTTGGTCTTTGGTCATTGACAAAAGAACAGCCTCATTGGTGGACGTTTAGTGGAGCGGTGTTGAGTACAATCTTGGTAGATAGTCTTTTTTGGTTGGCAGCTAACCTAGCATGATGACTCCAGACACTAACCCTAAAGGGTACAGTGTGGGCTTCTTCGGAAGCCTTCGTCATTTATTTATTTATATTTAGTGATTTATATATTTATATTAGGTTAGGTTAGTTTTGAGCGTTGTCATTCCGAAATGACTTGATCATCCTTTGAATCCATCTACTAGGGTCAGCTTCTGAGTCTTGCTGGGTCATTGACAGCAGCAAACTCAAGCTCGATTAGCAGTAATTGGTTAGTAACTTATGGCTGCTATTGTTTCTCCAACTTCTGCGCTATCCTTCCCTGATCAGGGGAAATCTTGGAAAATTGATGCAATGATCAACGTCTCAATTAACCCTGTTGTTGCTCCTATATCTGTGGTGACTTTGCGATCCACCCCTTACCTACTTATGCCTACCGGCTCTGACGATCAGTATATGCCATTAGTTGGTAGTAATTGCTGGACCGTCGGTCGTAGTTATGATAACAATTTTGTACTTTCAGATCGCTGGATTTCCAGAAACCATGCGATGTTGCAGTGTACCGAAAACGGTGATTTCTATCTTATTGATTTAGGCAGCCGTAACGGTACATTTGTCAATGGACGCAGAGTCAGTATTCCGGTGACCTTGCGCAATGGCGATCATCTTACCTTTGGTCAGACAGAATTGGAGTTTTATTGCCCACCCAAGGCTCATAAAACTGAACCATCCGAACCTATACATAAAGATACCCAAACCTCAATATTGCACGTGCGCCGCCTGATTTCTGTGATGGTGGTGGACATCCGGAACTTCACCGTACTCACCCACCAGTTAGATGAAACCAGCCTCTCAGTGGCAATTGGTAGTTGGTTCCGGGAGTCTGGAGAAATTCTGAAAAGGTGTGGCAGTTGGGTAGATAAATACATCGGTGACGCGATTATGGCGATTTGGTTTCATGGCTCTGAAGGGGTCAGTGATCAAGAAGCCATGAGTATTTTGCAAGCAGTCAATGACCTCAACAAAATGACTACCAATCTGTCTAATGAATATCCTCTGCCCTTCCCACTGCGAATTGGTACTGGAATCAACACAGGAATGGCGATTGTTGGTAACACCACTGGTAGTGGCGATCGCCCAGAATACACTGCTATTGGGGATACTGTAATTGCCGCTTTTCGCCTCGAATCTGCCACCAAGGAACTTGGTCTAGATATTGCCCTAGGGGAGGATACATACCGTTACGTTTCTAAAATCGGAAAGTCTGAGCTTAACTTCAAGCAACACACTGTAAATCTCAAAGGTTATGATAATTCCACTATTACCTACGCTGGAACCTATGGAGATTTAGAAAATTTCTTGCGTGCGAGTTAACTCTACTCTACCAATTATTGAATAAGCTTTATTACAAGGTATTGCTAAAGTATCACTCATTTCGGTAAAGGTTAGTAGAATTGAGAATTGAGAATTGAGAATTGAGAATTGAGAATTGAGAATTGAGAATTGAGAATTGAGAATTGAGAATTGAGAATTGAGAATTCAATATTCAACCTTTAACCTTCAACCTGCTAACCTGCAACCTTAAAAATTAATCCCTAACTATTAAAACTTGAACTGAGCCCCTGCTTGGACTCTAGCATCAAATCCCTCGTCACCCTTACCTAGTTTAGAATCTATAAATATACCATTATCTGAATGGTACCTCAAGATAGCGCCATAGTTAAAGTCTGAAACTCGACTTTCAAGCCCCACATTGGTAGTGGTGAAATTTCTGACATAAGCGCCTAGAGAAAAATTATCGATCACTCGTTGTAAAAGCTCTACATCATAAAACACCTTTCTACCTATCTCTAGATTAAGCTTGGATTTTAAACCGCCGACAGTTCCTAATTCTCCAGTAATATTATATCCGACAATTTCCCATAGGAAAGGATTCACAGCTAAATTCAATAAATCCTTGGTCATCGCTCCCTTTGGCTGTGCAAGTTGATAATTATTTAATAGGCGGAAAGTTTTGAATTTTATTAAATAAATTTATTTTCTTTGATAACCAAAAAATAAATAATTTTTTATCCGGATAAAAATAGAACAATAGGGAGTAGGGAATCGGGAATCGGGAATCGGGAGCGGCGGAATATAGGGTAGACAGAGAATATATTGGCACTTTCTGGATTTCTCACCACTGAATCAGTAGCTAATATAATGGATAGCAAGAGCATCAGGGTCACGAAGCATCTCAATAATAATCTCAATGACCTTCATTCCTGGAGAGCTAGTCTGTGAGTGATTGTAACGATTTAATTGAAATTTTTGGTGCTCAGAACCCCGATCGCCGTGGAGATGTCATTTTTGTCCATGGACTCGGAGGTGATGCCCGGGGTACTTGGCACCCGCAAGAACGGCGAGATGATCATAATTTTTGGCCTGCTTGGCTGGGGCAAGATTTATCAGATGTGGGAATTTGGTCTCTGGCTTATGAGGTAGAACCGTTTCGATGGAAGGGTAATTCTATGCCTCTGGTAGACCGGGCGACTAATAGTTTAGATCTACTGGATAGCTATGAGATAGGGGATCGCCCAATAATTTTTGTTACTCACAGTATGGGGGGACTGCTGGTTAAACAGATGCTGCGCAGTGCTAGGGACTTTGGCAAATGGCAAGCGATCGCATCTCAAACTAGAGGAATTGTTTTCCTGTCTACCCCTCATTCTGGTTCTGATCTGGCAAGTTGGATTAATTATATTGGCACGATTCTACGAACCACTGTCAGTATTGAGGAATTGGAGGCGCACCATTCTCGCTTACGGGAACTGAATCTTTTGTATCGCAATGACCACCAGTTTAGCCAAATCCCGATGCTGGTTTACTGCGAAACCAGACCTACCAATGGGATTTTAGTGGTGAATCAAACCAGTGCTGACCCTGGTATTAAGGGGGTTATTCCTGTCCCGATGGATGTTGACCATATCTCTATCTGCAAAGTAGATGATAAAAATAATCGAATCTACCGTCAGGTAAAGCGGTTTGTCAATCAGAATTTAACAACTCCTCTGCCACTGATTCAACCGAAAGTAGCAGTTCATCCCGATAGTAATCCTGATAGTAAAGAAGAAGAGGAAAAAAAAAAGTTGATGATGGACTAGGTTTAAAAGACATTCCCCAAAATCTGCCCCGCACCTATGTTTCCAAATTCGTTGGACGCTCAAGTGAACTGGAAACTCTACACCAGCGGCTACAGCAGGCAGAACGGGTGGTAATTTCTGCTATTTCTGGCATGGGTGGTATCGGTAAAACTGAATTAGCCCTGCAATATGCCATCAACTATTACCGGAAACATTATCTCGCTGGGGTTTGCTGGCTGCAGGCGCGGGATGTGGATTTAGGTAATTTAGGGACTCAAATTGTAAAGTTTGCGCGGAACAAAATGAAGTTATCCGTGCCGCAGAAATTAGACGACCAACCCCTCAATCTCGACGAACAAGCGCAGTGGTGCTGGGACAATTGGCAGCCATCGGATAATTTGGTGCTGGTGATTTTGGATGATGTTACTGAATATGATAAAATTAAAGCCTATCTGCCTCCAAATCACCCCCGTTTTAAGATTATTATTACTACCAGGAAGCAGTCGTTAGCAGAGTCTTTTGAGATGTTGCCATTGCAAGTACTTTCGGAAGCAGCGGCTTTGGAGTTATTGGAATCCCTAATCGGAAAAGAAAGACTAAACCGGCAGTGGTCGGAAGCCAAAAAACTCTGCAAATGGTTGGGATATCTACCCCTAGGTTTAGAATTGGTAGGGCGATATTTAAAAACGAAAAAGGATATATCCCTGACAGATATGCAGCAGCGGTTGGAAAAAAAGCATTTGGAACAGCGATCGCTAAAAGAACCAACTGCTACTATGACAGCACAAAAAGGAGTGGCAGCTGCTTTTGAGTTGAGTTGGCTTGAACTGAATCAAGATGCCCAGCAGTTGGGTTGTCTGCTGAGTTTGTTTGCTTTGGCTCCCATTCCCTGGGAATTGGTGGAAAATTGTTTGCCTGACCAAGATTCAGAGGATTTAGAAGATATTAGAGATGACTTTCTGTTGGAACTGAATTTACTTGGGCGCACGGATAAGGGAATCTACCAGCTGCACGAGTTGATTCGAGAGTTCCTACGAGACAAAATGGAACGTTACGATGGGGCTGATCAACTCAAGCAGGGATTTGGTCAGACAATGGTGGCCGTGGCAGATAAAATTCCTAAGATGCCGACACAAAAGGATATAGATGCAACTACTCCCGCCATCCCTCACCTGACAGAAGTTGCTACAGTACTCTCAGACTGGCTCAAGGATGAAGATTTATGCACACCTTTCCAGGGTCTGGGTTGGTTTTACGAAGGTCAAGGGGCTTATGAGCAGGCATTACCCTGGTTAGAGCAAGGCTTAAAGCTCACCCGCGATCGCTTGGGAGAAGAACACCCAGATGTGGCCACCTCCCTCAACAATCTGGCAGTACTCTACTATAGGCAGGGACGGTACTGCAAGGCAGAACCTCTCTATGTCCAAGCCTTGGAGATGAGGAAAAAACTTTTAGGTACTCAACACCCAGATGTTGCTCTCTCTCTCTACAATCTGGCTAAACTATACTCTTATCAGGGACGGTACTCGGAGGCAGAACCTCGTTTTGTCCAAGCCTTGGAGATGAAGAAAAAACTTTTAGGTACTCAACACCCAGATGTTGCTCTCTCTCTCTACAATCTGGCTAAACTATACTCTTATCAGGAACGGTACTCGGAGGCCGAACCTCTTTTTGTCCAAGCCTTGGAGATGAAGAAAAAACTATACGCTCAACAACACCCATATGTCGCTCTCTCCCTAAATGGTCTGGCTAAACTATACTCTAATCAGGGACGGTACTCGGAGGCCGAACCTCTTTTTGTCCAAGCCTTGGAGATGTTTAAAAAACTATACGGTCAACAACACCCATATTTCGCTCTCTTCCTCAACAATCTAGCAGTACTCTACAGGGATCAGGGACGTTACTCGGAGGGAGAACCTCTTTTTGTCCAAGCCTTGGAGATTTACAAAAAACTTTTAGGTACTGAACACCCACATGTCGCTATCTCCCTCTACAGTCTGGCATTACTCTACAATAATCAGGGACGGTACTGCGAGGGAGAACCTCTGTTTGTCCAAGCCTTGGAGATTTTTGAACGAAAGTTAGGGTCAAATCATCCCAATACTATCGCTTGCCGCGAGAATCTTCAAAAATTGCGGGATGAGCTGACCTAGGAAGGCAGAAGGCAGAAGGAAAGGGAAAGGCAAGAGGCAAGAGGCAAGAGGCAAAAGAAAAAAAATAGCAATTAAAGTAGGGTGGGCAAAGTAATCTAATCTATCAATACTTAAAAGAACCAAACAGTTTTTGCCCACCCTACAAGCTAAAAACTATAGCCTAGAACAAGTTAATTTTTATGCTATACTATAGAGGTTTAATCACCAGTATTGCAGTCAGTTTTTTCTGATGACAAAAGTAGAACAGATTCAAGCTGAAATTGAGGCTCTCTCTAAGGAAGATTTCGTGCGCTTGAGAGAGTGGTTTGCTGAAAGAGACTGGTTACTCTGGGATAAACAGCTTGAAGCTGATATCGCCGATGGGAAGTTAGATGTAAGCCGTCAGCCGTCAGCTGTCAGCCGTCAGCCATAGTCAAAAAAAATACCAATTAAAGTAGGGTGGGCAAAGTAATCTAATCATTAATACTCAAAACAAACAAACAGTTTTTGCCCACCCTACAAGCTGTTCGCGTAGCTTCTTACTTGAGGAAGCAATGATAGCTAAATCCGAAGGAAAATTACAGGATTTGTAAGGGGTGAATTTCAGTGATGTTAATCCCTGGTTCAGATCCCCCTAAATCCCCCTTAATAAGGGGGACTTTTTAATCTAATTCCCCCCTTTTTTAAGGTTTAGCAGTCGAAGCAAAGCTGTTGAATCTAATTCCCCCCTTTTTTAAGGTTAGGGGGGATCAAAGTTCGATCCCGATTCCCGATTCCCGATTCCCGATTCCCGATTCCCGATTCCCGATTCCCTACTCCCTACTCCCTACTCCCTACTCCCTACTCCCTTATCAAATTACCGTAACCTTCCCGAACGCAAGATACTAACAATCAGCCACAAGCCTAAAAAACTAGCAGCAGCAAACAGGATATTAGTAACCACAGAAATCTCGGGAGTTTGGCTTCCTGAGGCCACAATTGCTGCACCGATAATCAGGGAACCGACTACAATACTGAAGGAGAGTCGATTAGCGGAATCATCGATACTGTAACGTAGTTTGTCTAGCTCTGGGACAGTAATATTCCATTTCAGGGTTTCGGAACTGACCCGGTTTAAAAATAATTCGATTTGAGAAGGCGATCGCAATGACAGGCTTTTGATATCCAAAACCGTTCTCAGAAGGGTTTGTAAGGGATCATCTCCCAGGAGTTGACGCCGAAACACTTCCGTAATCAGGGGTTTGATTTGGTCGAGCAGGTTAATTTCAGGATAAAACCCACGGGTAACCCCTTCCAAGTTAGCTAGGGTTTTGGCATATAAACCCATATTACCGGGTAAGCGGATTTTATTATTGCGCGAGACTTGCAGTATCTCATAAAACACTTCACTAAAGTTGATTTTGGAGAGGCTTCGGTTGTAATACTTGCGCAGCATACGGTCATAGTCATTTTCCAGGCCAGATAAATTGACCGACTCACCAGCTTCAGATAGTTGTAGGGTTAACTGAGCACATCGCTTGCCATCTAAATCTACAATTGCTAAGAGCATCTCCGTCAAAATCTGTTGGCTGCGGGGGTCTAAGCGTCCAATCATCCCACAGTCTAATAAAGCGACGCGACCATCCCTCAGATAAAATATGTTTCCGGGATGGGGGTCAGCATGGAAGAAGCCATCGATGTAAACCTGCTGGAAAAAAGCCCGAAATAACAGGGTGGTAATTTCCCGTCGCTGGGTCTGGGTATCTTTGCCCTCTCTAGTTTGTGATAATTGCGCCGATAGCAGAGGTGCCCCTTCCAGCCACTCAATGGTGAGTAGCTTTTGGCTGGTCAAATCCCAGTAAATCTTTGGTATGACTAATTGCTGGGAATCGAACCAGCGGCTATTGGATAGATTACTGCGGAGTTTATCGGTATAGTTAGCTTCTTGGGTAAAATCCAGTTCTGCTTCTAGGGCAGTAACAAATTCATCAGCTATGGCAACGATATCGTAAGTCTTACCAAATTCCGTCAGAGAGACTAACTCTGCTAAGCCTCTAATGATAGCAATATCTTGGGCAACTATCTGGTCAATCCCAGGACGTTGCACTTTCAGGGCCACCTCTTGACCATTTTTGAGGGTAGCCCGATGGACTTGACCAATGGAACCAGCAGCAATGGCTTGGGGATTGATGGTAGTAAAGGTTTCTGAGATTGGCTTGGCTAGTTCTTGCTGTAGCAGGCTTTCTATTTCACTCCAGGCTACTGGTGGTACATTGGCTTGCAAGTCAGTCAGGACTTCAACATAGGCTCCTGGTAATAGGTCGGGACGGGTAGACAGAAGTTGTCCTAACTTAACGTACACCGGACCTAAATTGATTAAAATGTTGCGAAGGACAGCAGGAGGGGGGAGTTGAGGTTCGTCATTATTTTTGTTGCCCGTTAGGAGTCCTCGCATGTAATCCCAACCGTTTCGGAAGACAACTTCTAGGATTTCTCGCTGGCGGGTACTGGTTTGAGTTAGGGAAAACATTGGCTGAGGGTGGTTGAGTCATTTGGTTATATACTAGACTTCGCGGCAAAGTGGGGAATAGGGAATCGGGAATCGGGAATCGGGAATCGGGAATCGGCAACAAGAATTGATGCCACAGCGTCGAAGCCTGTGGCACAAGGGCTGGATCGCACAAAAAAAAAATTTCTGATCTACTTGCCAATCCAGATTAGGTTTGTTAGACTTAATAAGGCGTCAAAAAAGACAAGCCGAAAAAAGACAAGCCGGGATAGCTCAGCTGGTAGAGCAGAGGACTGAAAATCCTCGTGTCGGCGGTTCAAGTCCGCCTCCTGGCATCTTCTTTAAATTGGGTGAGTTGCAAATTCTTGGGTTTTAGGGAATCGGGAATCGGGAATCGGGAATCGGGAATCGGGGAAAAATCCTGTGTGGCTGATTGCTGATAGCTTAAATAGACTTCAATCCCACCAATAGCAAACAACAACTGCATCGCGATCACGTTGAATACCGTCTCCCCATAATGCCCCTTCGTATCGATATCTTAATCGGCGTTTGAGTCGGTAACTATACTCTTCGTTTGTGCCATCAGTTACCTCTACCGAGTCAGCTCGCCATTTTTTACCCAAATCGATTAGTTGGGAAACTTTGGTATCTTGATTTTCTGCAAGTATGTATAGGGTATCTGCTGGATAGGCCACAAAATGAATAATGCTGCTATCTGGCATTGGACGATAGTTTGCCATTGCCAGCAGGGTATCTAGCAAACCACCAAAACTTAACCCATGTTCATCTGGGGCAAAGACTGGTTTGGTAAACAGAAAGCTTGCCCATAAATCTCTGTGCTTGGAAAGGTCAGTAATAACTTCTGGGCCATCAAACTCATTGAATCGGCGCTGCCAAACTAAAGCAGCAAATAGTTCTTGGGGAGAATACGATTCAGCAAGGGATTGGATTTTAGTCAAGTCAAGCATTGTTGTTATGAGGGGTTTTACCTCGCCTAACTTCTTCTGCGTAAAAACGTGCCATCTACTAGGCTACCTCATTGCGCTCAATCGCTATTTCGATTTCATCGGGGTGAGCTTTTGCGTATACCCAAGCATTGGCTAAATCAGCAGCTGTAATTGTTGGATAACTTGTTAAAAGGTCACCATCACTGTATCCAAGACGACGAGCTTCTACAATTACCCAGACCGTAATACGAGTATTGGCAATACAAGCTTATTCCCCACAAACTCTAGGGTTTTTCTCAATTCCTTGCCAATTGTTTGTGAGACTTTGAGCCAGTAACTGAATAACCTGCACTTTTTCACTAGGGCTAAGGGCAAGAAGTTGTTGCTCTAAGTCTTGAAGTATCACGGAGGTAAATCCTTTGCTATAAATCTGATCTTAGTATAATATCATGTTAATAGAATCACTTCTCAAAAAATATACCTTACTTTTGGTAGGTAATCTTCCTCCTTATCCCCTGTTCCCTGTTCCCTGTTCCCTGTTCCCTTTTATCTACTAATTATAAGTGTTCAACCAACCTTGATATAAGTGATAAAAATAATCGGGTGAACCCAAAAGCTCACCCGATTATTCAGCTAAACTAAACTAAACTAATCTACTTAAGGGTTCCCGCTGGGATGCCTAAAATATCTTCAATCTTGGGCATTTCTTCGATAGGAATCACCCGTCCTTCATCTTCAAATCCAGCGATTTGATCAAAATTCAAATACTGATACAAATCACTAGCAAAGGGATTAATTTTCTCGGCTACAATTGACTGATACTCTTCAGCGCTGGGAATCCGACCTAACAAGGCACAAGCTGCTGCTAATTCAGCAGAACCCAAATAGACTCGGGCACCTTTACCCATACGATTATTAAAATTACGAGTAGAGGTAGAGAATACGGTGGCTTTATCAGCAACCCGAGCTTGATTCCCCATGCACAGGGAACATCCAGGCATTTCAGTCCGGGCACCAGCTATGCCAAAGATACCGTAAACCCCTTCTTCTTTGAGTTGTTTCTCATCCATCCGGGTAGGGGGACAAATCCACAACCGAGTGCTAACAGGGGGTTCCCCTTCTAGGACTTTGGCAGCGGCACGGTAGTGTCCAATATTGGTCATGCAAGACCCAATGAAGACTTCATCAATGCGATCGCTTGCGACTTCAGACAACAATTTCACATTATCTGGGTCATTGGGAGCCGCTACAATCGGCTCAGTGATTTCATTCAAGTCAATCTCGATAATTTCAGCATACTCTGCATCTGGATCGGCTTCCATCAGTACGGGATTTGCCAACCATTCTTCCATCTTGGCCACCCGACGCATGATCGTACGGGCATCTTGATAGCCTCGTGCCACCATATTTTTCAGTAGGGCGATATTGGAACGCAAATACTCAGATACTGTTTCTATTCCCAGCTTAATGGTACAGCCAGCACAAGACCGTTCCGCAGTAGCGTCAGTAAGTTCAAAGGCTTGCTCAACTTTCAAATCGGGCAATCCTTCTATTTCCATAATCCGTCCCGAGAAGACATTTTTCTTATTCTTCTTCTCTACCGTCAGCAACCCTTGTTGAATAGCCACATAGGGAATAGCATTGACAATATCCCGCAATGTTACCCCTGGTTGCAATTCACCTTTGAACCGCACTAACACAGATTCGGGCATATCTAAGGGCATGACTCCCAAAGCGGCACCAAAGGCCACTAATCCAGAACCGGCAGGGAAGGAAATGCCTAGGGGGAAACGGGTGTGAGAGTCTCCACCAGTGCCTACGGTATCAGGTAATAACATCCGGTTCAACCAAGAGTGGATAATGCCATCCCCAGGACGCAAGGCTACACCAGCACGAGAGGCAAAGAAGTCGGGCAATTGTTTATGGACTTTGACATCAACGGGCTTGGGATAAGCAGCAGTATGGCAGAAGCTTTGCATGACTAGGTCGGCACTGAAACCAAGACAAGCCAGTTCTTTTAATTCATCCCGAGTCATGGGTCCTGTGGTATCCTGGGAACCAACTGTAGTCATGATCGGTTCGCAAGAGCTACCAGGACGAACACCCGGTAATCCACAGGCTTTACCGACCATTTTCTGCGCTAAGGTGAAGCCTTTGCCTGTATCTTCTGGTATGCTTGGACGGGTAAACAGGGGACTTGGTTCTAATCCCAAGGCTTCCCGGGTTTTATCCGTAAGCGATCGCCCAATCAGTAACGGAATCCGTCCACCAGCACGGACTTCATCGAGGATGGTATCGGGTTTGAGGGTAAAGGTGGAAATGACTTCCCCAGCTTGGTTAGTGATTTCACCATTGTAGGGATGGATAGTAATCACATCCCCAGTTTCCATTTTTGAAACATCGCACTCAATGGGCAATGCACCAGAATCTTCAGCAGTGTTGAAGAAGATCGGGGCAATTTTGCCACCTAAGATATATCCCCCAGCTCGCTTATTGGGAACATAGGGGATATCTTCACCGATATGCCAAAGTAAGGAATTAATTGCGGATTTCCGGGATGAACCAGTACCAACAACATCCCCAACATAAGCCACAGGATACCCGTTTTGTTTTAATTTAGCAATAGTATCTAAAGCCGACGGTATCCGAGATTCCAACATGGCCAAGCCATGTAACGGAATATCTGGGCGAGTGGTGGCGTGAGTGGCCGGGGATAAGTCATCGGTATTGGTTTCTCCGGGTACCTTAAATACAGTCACAGTAACTGCTTCCGGTAGTTTGGGACGCCCGATGAACCAAGCAGCATTGGCCCAAGCATCGATGACTTGCTTGGCGTAAGGATTGATATCGGAAATTTCTAGAACATCATTGAAGGCATCAAAGACAAGTAATGTCTTACTTAGGGCAGTAGCGGCTTCTGCTGCTAGGGTGGTGTGATTAGACTGGAGTAACTCAACTAGGGATTGGACATTGTAGCCTCCGACCATAGTACCCAATAGGTCTACAGCACCCTGGGGGGAAATTAGGGGACTAGTGAGTTCTGCTTTTGCGATCGCAGTTAAAAACCCGGCTTTGACATAAGCTGCTTCATCCACTCCAGGGGGAATGCGATCGCGTAACATAGCCATTAATGCTTCTTCTTCCCCAGCTGGTGGATTTTGCAGCAGTTCACAAAGTTGGGATGTTTGCTCAGCACTTAGGGGTAGGGGAGGAATTCCTTTAGCTCCCCGTTCAGCTAGGTGTTCACGATAAGAGTTCAGCATCATAGATTTACCTGTGCGCGGGCTTCATGTAAGACAATTGTTACAAAATATTGCCCTACCAGAGTGTGGCAAGTCATCAAAGCATCAAAAATCAAAGCATCAAAAAAGCGATCGCTGTGGATCGCTGTGTCTGATGTTAGAGAGTTGTGAGAGTATCTGGGTTAACTCACTAGATAGGCTGCATCTGCTTTGACTCATCTTCTAGAAGCCTGACCAAATTCTGATCACCGTTAGCTTTAGCTACCTCTAGACGATGTTCCAAAGTTTGGCGCATCGTAGCCAGATGAACTTTTCTGCTCTCATTCAAGACTTTTTGCAGCCGGTGGCGAGCAATCGATGTCTTTGCCGCTACAGTAGAAATCGATTTAGCCATTGGTTGAGAATCAGCGACAGTATTAGTTACAGTTGCATTACCAGTGCAGTAAGAAACACCACGCCATTTCAGATGATTTACCGGTGGCGGTTCAGGCATGTGTCTGGGATAGTGAACTCTCCAATTCTGAGCCCGATAAGTGCCACCAATTTCACCCTCTCTCACTTCTAGTAGAGAGGGTTCAGCGTCGTAACTTACACCACGATACCTAAGTTTCATATCTATTACCCCTCCGATTGACTAATAATAAGATCAGACTACTTTTTTCAATAGTCTTGAGTGCTTTGAATAATGTTGAGTACTGAAATATTGAGTAATGAAATCTTGAGTACTAGAATGCTGAGTACCGAAATGCTGAGTACCGAAATGTTTAGTACTGAAATGTTTAGTATTGAGTAATATGTGATCAATGTTTACTCAGCCCTGAGGTCTTGACGCACCCAGCACCCAGCACTTTTTGACTCAAACAAAACTAGTGATACAAAGAGCTACCCTCTTTTATAGCTAACACCACGATAGGTCATGTTAGCCGATGATTTACGCCAAGGATTATGCTTAATCCGGTGAACTTTCCAGCTATGACCCCGGTAAGTTCCACCAATTTCCCCTTCAGATACTTCTAGGGTAGATGGTTCACTTTGATAACTAACACCTCGGTAAGAAAGTTTCATTGCTCGAATACCTCCGATTGGATTGCTTAATGAGATTGCTTAATGGAATTGCTTAATAAGTTGCTTGGCCAAGAATTGCTTAATAAGTTGCTTGGCCAGGTGAGGAATTCTGTCTAAGGGTTAGGCAAGCCTGCCCTAGGTATTACTTTCTTGGATTCTCTACGGCTGATCTACTTCAGGACATCTGAGTTGAGAGCGACTGAGCCGACAGAGACCTCAATGCTTATTTAATTCCAATTTTTAATTCTGTATCTATTTTGACACTTTTTTCGAAAAAAGTCAAATGTTAAGAAAAAAAAACCAAATTAGATCCTATCCAGTGATTAAGGTTATAGGCTAAGGAGGTTCTGACCAAGTTTGCTAGCTCCTCGGAAAGCACGGAAGCCCTCAACTACGCCTCTTGTCCCTAATACTCAATAATTAATACTTAAGTATTAATTATTGAGTATTAATGCCTAAAACTTAATATTTCTAAAACTTAATATTCCTAAAACTTAATATTTAAAACAGTAAGCTATCAGCGCTGCCTCCCCAAGACCGCGCTGCATCGCTCCTAAACTCCGAAACGTGAGTCTAGTTTACTTCTGACTTCTGACTTCTGACTTCTGACGCTAAGCGTAGCGCTATATCAGGGAGTGGGGAATCTTCAAGAGTACCCCCAAGGGTACTTTTATAGCCCTTGAGAGACATAAAACTGGATTTTTGAAGAGATTCTTGTATCTATACTAACGAAACCTTGGAGAACTTCTATGATTAGGTGCATAAAACAACCCACTTCCTCAGTGCTCAAGGTGTTTTTACTGGGCTGCTCATTGCTACTGCTGCCCTGTAGTCCTGCCTTAGCTCAAGGGTGTACTCAAGCAGAGATTAAGACTAATATCGCCAGATTCAACGATATAAACAATACAATCGCTAAACAAGCTATAGTCCAATGTGGTCCAAAATCTGTCTATTTACTGATTGAAGCCCTGAAGACGGATAAATCTGCTGCAGTTCGGGAGGGAGCTGCTGTTGCTCTGTGGAGTATAGGAGAGGAAGCGGATCAAGCTGTCCCTTGGTTGATTAAAGCCCTAAGGAACGATGAGTCGGCGACAGTTCGTGCCAAAGCCTCTGCTGCTCTGGGATTGATGGGAGAAGCATCTTATGAAGCTATCCCTGATCTGATTGATGCACTTAAGGATGAATCTGCTGAAGTTCGCGCCAATGGTGCTTATGCCTTAGGGAACTTGGGAAAGAAAACCCATGAGGCTGTACCTCACCTAATTGAAGCCTTGAGGAATGACCAATCTGCTCAGGTTCGTGCTAACGCTGCTTATGCCCTAGGGAATAAAAAAGAGGCAGCCAAGTCAGCTGTACCTTACCTGATTGAAGCGCTAAAGGATGAAACATTCTCGGTTCGTATGACTAGCATCAATGCCCTAGAGCAGATTGCCGAGAAAACTAAAGATGTTGTTCCCCAGCTCATTGAGCGACTCAGGAACGATAAATCTGTCCTGATCCGGATTCGCGCTACCGAGGTACTAGGGGAAATTGGAGAGGCAGCTAAGGATGCTCTGCCTCTATTAATTGAGTTGCTTGAGGATAACTCAGTCTATGTTCGCTATTATGCCGCCTCTGCTCTAGGAAAGATGGGAACGGAAGGGGTTCAGGCTGTCCCTGACCTAATAGATGTCTTTTTCAAAGATGAATCTATCGATGTTCGCTATTCCGCCCTCTCTGCCGTTGTCGAAATTTCTTCTAAGGTTGGAAAACAGAGGAAGCAGCTCACCAAAGTGCAATTGGAACAATCCATACTGGAATTTGAAACAGTTATTCAAAGGCTAGAGCAAGACACGGAGAAAATTTTCCAGGATAGATGGATCGAAACCGTGCGTGGTGGTCTTGATAATCTCCAGCAAGAACAGGATTCTCGTAGTTATCAGAAAATTTTTAGCAAAGGGGTGATTATCTGGCTAACTCATATGCTGTTTTGGTTTGGACTAATACTGGTTTATCCCAAATCCCCCCAAGTCCAAGCTATCTTCTTTTGGAATCCCTCGGTGCGGAAGTTTTTTGGACTGGGGTACGTAGGCATAGCCCTAACTTGGATTCCCTTTCTACGCTCGAAGTTATTTGCCCCCTTCCAGGAATCCTTGCTGTCAGATGCAGATTTAGAAAACTTTGATGAACAAGCTTACTTTCCTAACTTGGAAGTCCAGCCCCAGGGAAGAAGTATAACGCAACCCATTCAAGAAGCAATACCGGATCTGGAATTACCCATTGTCCTGGAAGGAGAATCAGGATTAGGGAAATCGATGTTTCTACGGCACTTAGTGAAATCATCTAAGCGGATCATCGTCTATTTACCTGCTGAGAAATGCGCTAATGGCGTGATCGAAGCGATTCAAGCAAAACTTCATGGATTCGCCCAAGACTCTGGTTTCTTGCGAGACCTGATTTACAGTGATGCCATTGATATCTGTATTGATGGACTCAATGAAGTCACTCCAGACACACGAGCGATGATTACCACTTTTGTGGAAAGTTACTTCAAGGGCAATATTATCATCGGGACCCAATCCATGGAGTGGCAGACCCCCTCTTGCGCTACAACCTATGTACTGCAACCATTGAAACCTAAGCAGATTGAGAAATTTTTACTATCGCGCTATAAAATTATGCCCCCAGATGCTCCCATCTCGGGTATAAAGTACAAACAAGCCTGCGAAAAGTATATTGACACCGTTTTACATCAGTACCAATCAGAAGAAGAACACAGAGCTGTGCGTCGGATGCTGTCTAACCCTATGGACCTGACCATAGTGGCTCAGATGATAGCCCATGGGCAGAAACCAGACTTGCTGAATTTGCAGCAACAGCAGTATCAATATATGGCTCAGGAGTATGAACAACTCTATCTGAGAAAATTTCCCCTAGAGGCATTTGCTGAGACAGTTTACCAGATGCGCTTGCAAGATGAGGTAGCTATACCAGCTGAGAAATGGTTTGAAGAACTGATTTGCATCGAACGCCACAAAATGGTTTTGTCCCGTCTGTTTGTTGACCATGAAGGCAATGATCGAAAAGAATGGTATTTCCGCCACGACAAAATCCAGGACTTTTTCATCGTGCAGACCTTTCTAGGTGAGGGAAATGATTTGCCAAACAAGCATATCAGTGACCCTAGGTTTCGCGGTGTGTACTTCCTCTTGGCAACTCTACTGCCGTGGAATGCTGCTTGGCGCTTGCGGGAAACCTTAATTAAATACGCAGCGAATACTAAAGACCATACAGTTAGTGATACTTTTGTTCAACTGTTGTTGTCCCGACAAGCGGCATGATCTGTTGAAGGTTGAGGGTTGTTGGTAAGAATGTAGAATGCAGAATGTAGAATTAATAATTAAGAATTAAGAAGGGAGAATGAAGAATGAAGAATGAAGAATTAAGAATTAATAATTAAGAATTAAGAAGGGAGAATGAAGAATGAAGAATGAAGAATTAAGAATTAAGAATTAAGAAGGGAGAATGAAGAATGCAGAATTAAGAATGCAGAATGAAGAATGGAGAATGAAGAATGAAGAATGGAGAATGAAGAATGGAGAATGAAGAATGGAAAATGCAGAATTCCAAATTCTAAATTCTAAATTCTAAATTCTAAATTCTAAATTCTAAATTCTAAGAAGGTTAAGGGTTCTGATAAAAGCCCATGACTCTCTGGACATAGTCAGCAGTTGCGCCACTGTTGCAGCCAGAGGGTTTTCCTGTCATCCACCAACAGGCGGTACGGCGAACAGCAATCATTTCATTGTTGCCACTATCTGTCAATTCAATATCCAGTTCCCGTCTGATGATACAAGCCACAACACTGCGTGCTGTGGTCGGGTCCGCTTCAAATTGTGCAGGAGTCATTGCCTGTCCTGTACATTGAGATGTCCAGCTCGGGATAATGGCGGGTAAAACTTGCCACTGGCTGTACATGCCATCATTGGGACGATTGGGTGGTGCCGAAAGCCGCAGTGCTTCTACCAGAGCATTGACTTGCGGATCAAGAGTGTTGACTTGCGGATCAAGAGTGTTGACTTGCTGATCCTCTACTTGTGCGAATACTGGTGTTGACCTATGGGGCTGCTGATAAAAGCCCATGACTCTCTGGACATAGTCAGCAGTTGCGCCACTGTTGCAGCCAGAGGGTTTTCCTGTCATCCACCAACAGGCGGTACGGCGAACAGCAATCATTTCATTGTTGCCACTATCTGTCAATTCAATATCCAGTTCCCGTCTGATGATACAAGCAACAACACTGCGTGCTGTTGCCGGGTCGGCTTCAAATTGTGCAGGTGTCATGGCCTGTCCTGCACATTGAGATGTCCAGCTCGGGATAATGGCCGGTAAAACTTGCCACTCGCTGTACATGCCGTCATTGGGACGATTGGGTGGTGCCGAAAGCCGCAGTGCTTCTACCAGAGCGTTGACTTGCTCATCCTCTACTTGTGCTGATACTGGTATTGCCCACAACCCCACACTCACTATTATTCCGGTCAAGAGCAGATTTTGAAATTTATTGATTACTTTATTGATTACATTTAAAGTGATCATTTTCAGATTTATTTGATATCTAAAATTAACTGAACTAAGAATGCTACTGGTCGCGACAGTGCTCAGGGAACTATGAATAATTAATGATTAATAATGATAACCCATGCTAGGAGTTAGGGGCTTGTACTTGCAAAACGATTAATGCAGAATTGTTAAATTCTGTATCTTATGTGTCTTATGTGTCTATTATGTATGTGTATGTATGTGCCGATTCATCGTTCATCATTCCTAAGACATAGTTCCTGAGACTTAAGGAATTTTTGATAATAATCCGATGATGATGGGGACTGTGAACAATAGAGCAATAATATCTAAAATCGTGATGGCTGCGAAGCGAATTTGTTGAGTATTCATGATGCACCGTTTCCTTGAGTATTAACAGCTGACCTAAGAATGCTAGCGGTAACTTAAATCCATTTCATCGATTTAGATCACGCAAGACTGTGATTTCTGACAATCTATCTATGTGATATTGATCACTAATTTTAACCAAAATACTCTATACTATTCTATACTGTAATTTATAAAGAAAAGATTAAATCGCTGTAGGGCGCTTGATAGCGTAGACCATTGGTAAGTTTTTACTAGTGACAGGACTAAAATTAGTCCCAGAGGAACTATATTATATAAGTGCTTTAAAAATTATTAACGCACCCAAAGGATTTAATATTTATTTTATGAATAAGCTTTAAATTACTGATTTTTGATTAGGTTTGGTTGAGGTTTGTTTGTCAACAGTACTAGGCAGTAAACTATGAACAAACAACCGATTATATCAAGTCCAATGAATCACTTCTAATTACCATTTCAAAAATGCTGCCTCAACCCCTTGTTCTCGCCGAATCTTACTATCCTTCTCAAACCACTCGATGATCTGCTGATGGGTCAACTCTTCCATGGGCACCCCAGTATCTTGTGAAATATGCTTCAACAGTCTGAGGGAGGAAATCGTTAAACGAGTTAAAAATTTCTCTGGGGAAGAGAGCAATGCTTGGTCTACATCAGCGGATTCTTCCGGAGTTAAGAATTGGATTGAGGATTGCTGGGAATCAGCCATAAGGGTTTTCAAGGTTGACTACATAACTTTTAAGCTATCAGCTATCGGCTAATGCACTATGTCACAGGCTTCTAGCCTGTGCCACGCAAGCTAGTTGAGGTGCTATTAGCCAAAGGCTTGTGGCCAAAGGCTGACAGCTGAAGGCTGACGGCACCTCAAGTAGCGTGCGCGTAGCGCTTAAGCTTACAGGCTTAGTTATTGGCATGTTAGTTATTTGCTGGCGCTTTGATTAAATAGCCACACTGATGCTCTCCATTATTGAGCCAGTGAGTACGCTCGACTGTACAATCTGGCAATACGGCGGCAAACATTTCCAATTCATGACCACAGACACTGGGGTAAGATTCGGCAACGTTGGAAATAGCACAATTGTATTCAGTTAAAATATACTGCTCACTAACCCCATTATTTAAATTACCTGATTCTAGGGTGTGCCACTCTGCCATATAACCTTCTAGTCTACGTAGTTCTACCAACTTGGCTACTCGCTCTCCCACTGTACCATTCCCGATACACTCCCGGTATTCTTGAGCTTTACGTTGCCATTGCTTTTGTAAAATCGTGCTAGTCTGTTCACGACCCAAGGTTTCTGTCATGGTATCGAGCAGGGAAACAGAAAACTCTCCGTAATGATGGGGAAAGCGATCGCGTCCTTTGTGAGAGAGGTGATAGATATGTTGAGGACGCCCCATACCAATTTGAACAGCTTTGTACTCAATTAGCCCTTCTGCCTCCAATTCTTTGAGATGACGTCGAATAGCTTGGGCGCTAACCCCTATGGCTGTGGCTAACTCCTGGGCTCTTGCTCGATCCTGTTTGAGGAGATATTGTAGGATGTCTCGCTTGGTGGAAGTTTGCTGAGTAGGCATCATGGGCTTAGGAGTTGGGGAATTGGGTAACAGGGGAAGGGCACTCAGGCTTCCCTTTGGTGCTTGTCGGTACCG
Organism: Moorena sp. SIO1F2; assembly: GCF_010672755.1. NCBI lineage: Bacteria > Bacillati > Cyanobacteriota > Cyanophyceae > Coleofasciculales > Coleofasciculaceae > Moorena > Moorena sp. SIO1F2. Next base: position 13,772 of record NZ_JAAHFV010000036.1, on the reverse strand, counting down.
TTATTTCTATTTAATCTAAATTCTCTTGACTTTAACAACATGTTTGTTGTTAATATAACCTAGAATAGAGTTAAACAACAAAAACGTTGTTTTAATCCACCCAGTAACCAGATCACATCCCGTGGGCATGAGGAAGCTATGGATTTTAGTTGTAACCGGCGATAAAAGCAAGCCGCTGTCTTGATGCAGTCGCTACCCGCAGTCTACAACCTCTAACCTTCCAAGCTGCCAACCTACTCTACGGGAAAGTCAAAGGCGAACAAGCTATCACTGTGTTTGTAACTCTGTTGAATCCTTAATGATAAGAGAGCACTAAATCGATGACTGCCACTGTCAAGACATTAGTCAACCAGCCCTATAAGTACGGCTTTGTCACAGATATTGAAGCGGATACCATTCCTCGCGGACTCAATGAGGATATTATCCGTCTGATTTCGGCTAAGAAAAACGAACCCGAGTTCATGCTGGAGTTTCGCCTAAAGGCGTATCGACAATGGCAGAAAATGACCGAGCCAACCTGGCCCCATGTCACCTATCCTCCCATTGATTACCAAAAGATTATCTACTACTCAGCACCCAAACAGAAGAAGGAAAAACTCAATAGCCTGGACGAAGTTGACCCAGCTTTACTGGAAACCTTTGATAAATTAGGCATTTCCCTATCTGAGCAAAAGCGGCTGGCTAATGTAGCAGTGGATGCCATCTTTGATAGTGTCTCGATCGCCACTACCTTCAAAGACAAGCTGGCTGAGTCGGGGGTAATTTTCTGCTCGATATCGGAAGCTTTGCAAGAACACCCAGAGTTAGTAAGAAAATACCTGGGTAGTGTTGTTCCTGTGGCAGATAATTACTTTGTTGCTCTCAATTCTGCTGTTTTCAGTGATGGTTCCTTTGTCTATATTCCCAAAGGAGTCAAGTGCCCGATGGAACTGTCCACCTATTTCCGGATTAATAATGGAGATACTGGACAGTTCGAGCGTACCCTAATTGTGGCGGAAGAAGGGAGCAATGTTAGTTACCTAGAAGGCTGCACTGCGCCGATGTACGATAGTAACCAGCTGCACGCAGCGGTGGTGGAACTGGTTGCCCTGGACAATGCTGAGATTAAATACTCCACGGTGCAAAACTGGTTCGCTGGGGATAAAAATGGTAAAGGTGGGATTTACAACTTTGTTACCAAGCGAGGATTGTGCAAAGGAGTTAACTCGAAGATTTCCTGGACTCAGGTAGAAACTGGTTCCGCGATTACTTGGAAGTATCCCAGTTGTGTTCTAGTGGGTGACAATTCCATTGGTGAATTCTACTCTGTTGCTCTAACCAACAATCTCCAACAAGCGGACACGGGTACCAAGATGGTGCATATCGGTAAAAATACTCGCAGCACCATCATTTCTAAAGGGATTTCTGCTGGTAAGTCCAAAAATAGCTACCGGGGTCTAGTGAAAATTGGTCCGAAGGCCAAGGGTGCGCGAAACTATTCCCAGTGTGATTCCATGTTGATTGGGGATACGGCTGAGGCGAATACGTTTCCCTACATTCAAGTCCAGAACAACATGGGCAAAGTGGAACACGAAGCCTCGACTTCTAAAATTGGTGAAGACCAGCTATTTTTCTTCGCTCAACGAGGGATTTCAGAAGAAGATGCGATCTCCATGATGGTGAGTGGCTTCTGTAAAGATGTCTTCAATGAACTTCCCATGGAATTTGCTGCTGAAGCAGATAAACTTTTAAGCCTGAAGCTCGAAGGCACAGTGGGCTAACTAAGGTTAGCAGGTTGAATGTTGAATGTTGAATGTTGAATGTTGAATGTTGAATGTTGAATGTTGAATGTTGAATGTTGTTAGCAGGTTGAAAGCGATCGCTTTCAGTTGCGTAGGGTGCGTTAGGGACGGGCTCGCCCTCATTTTATCGGTAGCCACTGTTGGGAAAGTCCGTCCCGTAACGCACCACCTGGTCTAATATTTATTACACCTGCTAACATTCAACCTTGGCCTTGGCCTTTGGGCCACGCTACGCGAATGGCCACGCTACGCGAACAAACTTAAACCTGATAACATTCAACATTAAACCTGATAACAACACTTCTGGGATAAAGCATTTATTATCAAGTCGAAATGATTAGTGAAACTAGTGAAATAATATTGTCTGTTCGGGATTTGACCGCAGATGTGGATGGTAACCAGATTCTGAAGGGATTGAATCTGGAAGTTAAAGCTGGAGAAATCCATGCGATTATGGGGCCAAATGGTTCTGGTAAGAGTACTTTGTCTAAGGTATTAGCGGGTCATCCAGCCTATGATGTCACAGGAGGCGAGGTAAGTTTTTTAGGGCAAAATCTCTTAGAAATGGAGCCGGAGGAACGGTCTTTAGCTGGAGTATTTCTGGCGTTTCAGTATCCGTTGGAAATTCCTGGTGTCAGTAATTTGGATTTCTTGCGGGTGGCTTACAATTCCCGTCGAAAGCACAAGGGATTGGAAGAAATTGATACATTTGATTTTGAGGATTTAGTTGAAGAAAAGCTGGAAATTGTTAAAATGAATCCCAGCTTTCTAGAGCGTAGTCTAAATGAAGGCTTCTCTGGAGGAGAAAAGAAGCGGAATGAGATTCTCCAAATGGCACTTCTAGAACCTAAGCTGGGGATTTTGGATGAAACGGATTCGGGCTTGGATATTGATGCCCTCAAGATTGTGGCCAATGGGGTGAATCAATTGGCAAGTAGCGAGAATGCGATGATTTTGATTACTCACTACCAACGTTTACTGAATTATATTGAGCCGGATTTTGTTCATGTGATGGCAGATGGTCGTATACTCAGGACTGGTAGCAAGGAGTTGGCTCTAGAGTTGGAATCCCGTGGTTATGACTGGGTGCTAGAAGACGAGACTGCTGAGGTGAGTGTCTGATGACTATGGAAGTTTCTGTAAAACGGGAGGTTTCTTATTTGTCGGCACTGCTAGAGCAATGTCGCCAGGATAATCCAGTTGAGATGGATTGGTTACAAGAGCTAAGTAACCACGCTAGGGGGATTGCTCAGGAATTGGCGATTCCCACCACTAAAGATGAGGAATGGCGGTTTACGGATTTGTCGCCACTGATGCAGGTGACGTTTGAGGCTGCTGTAGCTGTTGATACAAGCACCTTGGATATTAGTCCGGTAGTTTTGCCAGAGGCGGTTAACAGCCGATTAGTATTTGTCAATGGGATTTATGCCCCCGAGCTATCGTCTTTGGCTGGGTTGCCTGAAGGGGTGTTTGTGGGGAATTTGGCCGAGTTGCCATCAGAGTATCAGAGCCGAATTGCTGATTATTTGGGCAAGCAGCAGGGGGCAACCGATGTGTTTACGCTGCTTAATACCGCTGGTTTGACTGATGTGGCGGTGATCTGGTTGCCTAGGAATACTGAGGTGACGGTTCCCATTCATCTGCTGTTTGTTTCCATGGCTGATGGGGTGCCTAGGCTGTTTCAGCCCCGTTGTTTGGTGGTGGCGGAGGCCGGTAGTCAGCTGAGTTTAGTTGAAGAGTATTGGCAAGGCCAAGAGGAAAATAGCGCCCAGGGTGTTTATTTGACCAATTCCGTGACCGAGGTATGGGTTGGGGAGAATGCCAGAGTGACTCATATCCGGGTTGATGGGGAAAGTAACCAGGCTTTCCATGTCGGTAAGAGTGCGATCGCACAAGCTCGGAATAGTTTTTATAGTTCCCATGGGGTAGCCTTTGGGGGGAAGTTATCTCGCCATACTCTGGAGGTGTTTCAGATGGGTGAAGGGACCGAAACGATTCTAAATGGCTTGACGGCGATTAGTGAGCAACAGTTGGCAGATACTCATAGTGCGGTGATGTTGAATCATCCCAATGGCATCAGTAATCAGCTGCAAAAGTGCATTATAGATGGTAGTGCTCATGCGGTGTTTAATGGTAAGGTTAGTGTTCCTCAACCAGCGCAGTTGACCAATGCAGCTCAGTTGAATCGTAATTTGTTGCTATCGCCGAAGGCTAGAGTTGATACCAAGCCTCAGTTGGAGATTACAGCTGATAATGTGAAATGTTCCCACGGTGCTACAGTCAGTCAGCTGGAAGCGGATGAAGTCTTCTATTTGCAAAGTCGTGGACTGAAGGAAACCGATGCCCGTAACCTGTTGATTGATGCGTTTGTAGCAGAAATAATCAATCAAATTCCCCTAGCTTCTCTTCGTCAAAGACTTTCGGAAACAGTCATAAGTTCAAAACGGGAACGGAATAACGTTCAACAGTAAAATGACCTTAACTCAAGAAAAAACCATTGCTGATCAAGTCCGGGCTGACTTCCCTATTTTGCACCAGGACGTTAACGGTAAACCGCTGATTTACTTCGATAATGCGGCTACTGCCCAGAAACCGGTAGCAGTACTGGATGCATTGCGCCACTACTACGAAATGGACAATGCTAATGTTCACCGAGGTGTCCATACCCTTAGCACTAGAGCTACAGATGGTTATGAGGGGGCACGGGATAAGGTAGCTAGTTTTGTAAATGCCCAGTCACGACAAGAGATTGTTTTTACCCGCAATGCTTCGGAAGCCATTAACTTAGTGGCTTACAGCTGGGGTTTAGAAAATCTGCGCCAGGGAGATGAAATTATTCTCTCGGTTATGGAACACCACAGCAATCTGGTGCCTTGGCAAATTATTGCTCAGAAAACTGGGGCGGTACTAAAGTATGTGGGATTGACAGAGACTCAGGAGTTTGATTTAGAAGAGTTCCGACAGCTGATTTCTGAGAAAACCAAGCTGGTAAGTGTGGTTCATGTCTCCAATACTTTGGGATGTATTAATCCGGTAGAGGAAATTATTGCGATCGCACACAACTATGGCGCTATGGTAATGATTGATGCTTGCCAAAGTGTCCCCCATATGCCCATTGATGTCCAAGCTATGAATTGTGATTGGCTAGTGGCATCGGGTCATAAAATGTGTGCTTCCACAGGGATTGGCTTTCTGTATGGGAAACTAGACTTACTCCAAGCGATGCCTCCATTTTTAGGTGGTGGTGAAATGATTGCGGAGGTATTTCTGGACCACTCCACCTATGGGGATTTACCCCATAAATTTGAAGCAGGGACACCAGCCATTGCTCAAGCGATCGCACTTGGTGCTGCAGTAGACTATCTCACTGGGTTGGGTATGGATACTATCCATAGCTATGAAGAAGAATTAACGGCTTATTTGTTTAAGCAGTTGCAGGAAATTCCCGATCTAATCATGTATGGTCCCCAACCAACAATAGATGGGAAAGGTAGGGCAGCCTTAGCAACATTTAATGTTAAAGGATTGGATGCTAGTGATGTGTCTACGCTATTGGATCAAGACGGTGTAGCTATTCGTTCTGGGAATCATTGTACTCAACCCTTGCACCATCGTTTAGGAGTGACGGGTACAGCACGAGCTAGTTTGTATTTTTATAATACATTTGAAGAGATTGATCGGTTTATTGTGGCGTTGAAAGAAACAATTGAGTTTTTCAGAAGTGCTATGGAGTGAATATAGCAATTATTTGGGTGAGGTACTTTTGTTATGGGTTTTAGGGAGTAGGGAGTAGGGAATCGGGAATCGGGAATCGGGAATCGGGAACAGGGAAAAAATATCTAGCAATTATCTTTTCCATGAGGTGCAAAGGGATCCCCCTAAATCCCCCTTGAAAAGGGGGACTTTGAGGTTGATAAGTGTACCTCATACATGCCATAAATTACATACCTCATTAGGCTATAAAAAGCTAGATAGCAATCCTAAATTAATTGTTATAATTATTAATCAGAAGTTACCTACTCCCTACTCCCTACTCCCTGTTCCCTATTTCCCTACTCCCTACTCCCTACTCCCTACTCCCTGTTCCCTATCAGCCATAAAAGCATTTTGATATGGTTTTCCCGTTGCCAGATAAATACATTGACTTGCTCACAGATTTCGGCTTTAAACGTGTCTTTGGCACTGAGCCAAATAAGGCACTGCTAATCGACTTCTTGAATACTCTGTTGCCTCCCCATCATCAGCTGAAGAATGTTACCTTTAAGAATCCCGAGTTTTTGGGCAATACCTTAGTGGATCGAAGGGCTATTTTTGATATTTATTGTCAGAGCGAGACTGGTGAACGGTTCATCGTAGAAATGCAGAAGGCCAAGCAAAATTTGTTTAAGGATAGAAGTGTATATTATTCTACTTTCCCGATCCAAGAACAGGCTGAACAGGGATTTTGGAACTATGAGCTCACGGCAGTTTATACGGTTGGCGTCCTAGATTTTGTATTTGATGACCACAAGCACGATTCAGAACTGCTACATGTGGTGGAGTTGAAAAATCAGCACTGTGAAGTGTTCTACGATAAGCTCAAGTTTATTTATGTTGAGCTACCGAAATTTACCAAGTCTCTTGATCAGCTGGAGTCCCATTTTGACAAGTGGTTATTTTTATTCAAACATCTAGCCCAGTTGAATGAACCCCCATTACCCTTGCAAGAGGATGTGTTTGCCCAGCTATTTGATGTTGCAGAGATTGCCAATTTTTCATCTAGGGAGCAAGCGCTATATCAGGATAGTCTGAAGGTCTACCGGGATATGTACAATGTTACCCAAACCTTGATTGATGAAACCTTGGAACAAGGCATAGAACAAGGTAGACAACAAGGTATCAAACAAGGTAGAGCAGAAGGTAGACAGGAAGAAAAACAGCAGATTGCTAAGCAGATGAAGGCCGCAGGGTTACCTGCTCAGGATATTGCCCAATATACGGGGTTGAGTATGGATGAGATTGATCGGTTGTAGGTTTAAATTGCTTCAAGAGTTATTCCCCGTCTGTTTAGCGTTGCTGAATCAAGCTATGAATAGGAGTATAGTGAGCATCCTGCCTGCCCCAGAATATTGATAACGGGCAAGATGCCCATTCCACAAATAGGATAAACGCTATAGTTAATCTATCTATCAGTGTTTATCATAGCGATTAAAAGCACTATACTATAGCAATCCGTTTAGGAATTGTTAGAATTTATAAACATAAGTTTCCTACTCCCGACTCCCGACTCCCGACTCCCTATCAGCCATAAAAGCATTTTGAAATGGTTTTCCCGTTGCCAGATAAATACATTGACCTGCTCACGGATTTCGGCTTTAAACGTGTCTTTGGCACTGAGCCAAACAAGGCACTGTTGATCGACTTCTTGAATACTCTGTTGCCTCCCCATCATCAGCTGAAGAATGTTACCTTTAAGAATCCCGAGTTTTTGGGCAATACCTTAGTGGATCGAAGGGCTATTTTTGATATTTATTGTCAGAGCGAGACTGGTGAACGGTTCATCGTAGAAATGCAGAAGGC
>NZ_JAAHFV010000036.1:0-6332 GCF_010672755.1 Moorena sp. SIO1F2 | reverse complement strand
AGCTGAAGAATGTTACCTTTAAGAATCCCGAGTTTTTGGGCAATACCTTAGTGGATCGAAGGGCTATTTTTGATATTTATTGTCAGAGCGAGACTGGTGAACGGTTCATCGTAGAAATGCAGAAGGCTAAGCAAAATTTGTTTAAGGATAGAAGTGTCTATTATTCTACTTTCCCGATCCAAGAACAGGCGCAACAGGGATTTTGGAACTATGAGCTTACAGCAGTTTATACGGTTGGCGTCCTAGATTTTGTATTTGATGACCACAAGCACGATTCGGAACTGCTACATGTTGTGGAGTTGAAAAATCAGCACTGTGAAGTGTTCTACGATAAGCTCAAGTTTATTTATGTTGAGCTACCCAAATTTACCAAGTCTGTTGATGAGTTGGAGTCCCATTTTGACAAGTGGTTATTTTTATTCAAACACCTAGCCCAGTTGAATGAACCCCCATTACCGTTGCAAGAGGATGTGTTTGCCCAGCTATTTGATGTTGCAGAGATTGCCAATTTCTCATCTGCGGAGCAAGCGCTGTATCAGGATAGCCTGAAGGTCTACCGGGATATGTACAATGTTACCCAAACCTTAATTGATGAAACCTTGGAACAAGGCATAGAACAAGGTAGACAACAAGGTATCAAACAAGGTAGAGCAGAAGGTAGACAGGAAGAAAAACAGCAGATTGCTAAGCAGATGAAGGCGGCAGGGTTACCCGCTCAGGATATTGCCCAATATACGTGGTTGACTATCGATGAGATTGATCGGTTGTAGGTTTAAATTGCTTCAAGAGCTACAAATTCCTGGGTTTTTGCGAAAAATTGTTGCTTAGATAGGCGAACTGAAATACCGATAATCCCCCAACAAGGCACTTCACCATCACAAGATCATAAAGACGCTTGAGCGAACCCTATACTCAGTCTTGACTACACTTCCAATGACTGTCGAGAAGAATGCCCGGAATAGGGTTGGATTAGGGCATCGCACATAACAGTAGTGAACCCTGTCCTTATGAGGTTAAGCACCATGGGAATAAAGAACACATAGAAGCTGGGCTAATTCCCCTCAGAATATCCAGTCACTGAATGCAGTAATTAACTTCACCAGTTTATGTGATTTACATCACGACTTTTGTCTAACTAAATCAATAATAATGATTAGTGAAAGTTATAAGATTAGTCAGCTAAATACTATAACTTATCATCTCAGGGTAAAGTATCTTATTATACCAAATCCTGTTCCCACACCCCCCTTATCTGCATAGCCATAGATTCCTGGCATACAAAGATTTGGTCAATTTTTATAAAGGGGTTTTGACAAACGGATTTGGTATTACATCACTAAATTGCAAATCGCTGTTTTTAGCCCAACTACCAGCCCTAGAGGCAAAGAAGGCAGCTACGCTGAGGTCTTGGAGGCGATGCGGAGCAAGCTGAAACCCTTACTGGGTAATAATTTCATCTCATAATTTACAAAAAGATACATTCTGTTTTGGGCACGACCTTGGACTATTCTATAAGGGTTTGAGCTTCCAGAAAGCAGTGTGCCAGGGACTTTTGCTCGTACATAAGTAACAAGGAAGGTTTACGAATGAATTTTGTTGAGATCGCAACATCTGCAGTATCTATACTAATTCCCTACTTGGCTAAGGTAGCTGAGGGTGCAGCTCAAAAGGCTGGCGAGTCTGTTTGGGAAAAGGCGGAAGCCATCTACCAAGCTATTGTCAGTAAATTCAGCGAAGACGGGTATGCAGAACAAACCCTAAAGCGGTTAAAGGAGAAACCCTCGAACGAGGAGCGCCAAAAAGCGTTGGTTGGTATTTTAGCGGAGAAGGCTGAAGAAGACAGTGGATTTGCCAAGCAGTTAAACAGGTTAATTAGCAATGCCGCCCCAGAACAGCCTAGTGGTCAGTCCCAGGACCAAACTAGCACTGGAGATCATAACAATAATCTTCAGATAGGAGGCAACACGGGAGACTTGACCTTTCATTAAGAACTTTAACTATGATGGGTCAAGACCGGAACCGGAAAAAGTAGAGCCGCAAAATATTCCCCCTAAAAACGTTGAGTTCATGGGGCGGGACATTGAGCTTGAAACTTTACATCAGCAGTTGAGACAAAGGGGGAGGGTTGTAATTTACTCTGAGCAAACAAGTCCTGGTAAAACAGAACTAGTGCGACATTATGCCCAGCTTGCTTGGGAAAAGCAGGTTTATCCGGGAGGAGTTTGCTGGTTGGAGGGGCAAGGATCTCATTTAGGGTATGAGGTGGTGGACTTTGCCAAGTCAAAATTAGGTTTACAGCCACCTGAAGGTGGAGATTTACAGAGTCAGGTTAACTACTGCTGGTCACACTGGCTAAAGGGCGATGTGCTGATAGTGCTCAATGGTGTTGAGGATTATCAGCATGTTAAATCCTATTTACCTCCCTGTGGACAACGCTTTAAACTGGTAATTACCACGCCACAACTTTCCTTAGATAAGTCTTTTTCAAGTGGGGGCTTTGAAGGGTTATGTTTGGAGCGTCTTAAACGGAAGCTCATAGATGATTCTAGCAGTGATTTTAATGGAGGTAAGGTTTCTCCTTTATTAAGAATAATAGTTACACTATTACTGCTGTTTTGTAGTGGAGTTTCCCTGTATGCATGCTATGTTTGGGCTGATAGTTCACCTTGGAAATTTTTTTTCACGCGGGATGGCTGGATTATTGAATTGTTTCGTAGTTTCATATTTCTCTTCGCTGAAAACATCATTGTGTTTAGCTCTTTCAGAAAAGATGCTATTGAGCTTTTTTGCTTTAAGAAGGTCTTGCGAGATTATAAGGCAGCAAGAACTAGAATTTTCGTGATCTGGCTGGCTTTGACTCTTTTTGGCATCATATTCATACCGATATACCATCGCTACCTGGCTCCAGAACAGATGGAACAAGATTGGAAAAAGTGGATTTCAGAGAACCCAGAACCAAAATATAATTCTATTGAGCTAGACAGTGATGAAGGGTTTAAGGCATATGTACTTCCTTATCAGTATTACCTGCCTTACTCTTTAATTAATTATATTATTGTTTGGTTGCCCGTTGTTTTAGTTACCGCTTATTCAGCAGTAAAAGACTTTATCTGTTTGAAGGCTTTCAAAAGAGATTTAATATCTGATCTAGAAGAAATAAATAAATTGAAGGAACAGTATAATTTTTTCTTTTATCCTGATGGTCTGTGTAAAAAAGTCGAAAATACTTTTGCCGACTTTTCCCAGTCGTTTATTGAAAAAATAGGTAAGTATACATATGTTTTTTTTGCCTTTACTATAGGTGTTAGTTTTGAGACCTTATTGGGGTACAAGACCTTGGCAAAAACAGCAATATTATGGCTCGCTATTGGTTATTGTTTTTGGCTGATTACTCCGTTGAGTATAGTATTAGCATATAAATTCTATGAAGAAGCCTTGAATTTTTCTATTAGGATTTTGAGAACAATCAACTGTGCTAATGTTAATGTTAGTGAATTTAAAAACAAAAATAAGGTATTTAATTTTGTTTGTGAACTTTTTGAGCGTTACTTAATTTTTTACATATGTATAATAATCATTACTTTTGTAAGTATAATATTCCTTACAGAAAAACTTATTGATAAGCTGCAATGATTTGTTTGACTACTTGATTAGCGTGATTATAGCAAAAAACATATTTTATCTGGAGTGTTTCTTGAATATTAAAAAGTACTTTTTAATATTCAAGATTTTAGTATTTTTAATTATTATGTTTGTTATGCAGTTTTTTAATTGAGTAATAGTCAGTTTGTTAAACCTATTTCAGTAAATTATCACCGAACAGAAGTGTCCGTCAAAACAAGGTTGTTAGTCTACTATTAAACTGCATCTGTTGTTTAGTTAGTTTTGTTAATAGTTCTAAAATGCGCCTTAACAGGATGATGGTCTGAGTGTGCAAAATTCAGATTAATCGTCTCAACTGCAACAACTTCAACATTTGGAGAAGTAATAAAGCCATCAATAATCGTAACATAATTGTCACCGGGTATATACGCTTGGTGAACGGTTCTAACAGAAGGTACATTCGGATCTGCCACAATTTTCCAATCTGAAGGAAAAGCATCATCGGGTAAATCATGAACCCAGAAAAGGTATTTATCTTCTGTTTGATGGGGGAATTCTGTTTTAGCAAGGCGCAGATTCCAGTCACCGCCAATAACAACAAAATTACCACGCTGGTATTGCTTCATGGCAAAAGAGCGCACTGCTTCTAATTGTTTGGCTCGTATATCAGCGTTAGAATCAAATGCAGCTAAGTGCAAATTAATCAGAATCCATTTTTTATTTTCCACAGTGGTGGAGACTTGATTGACTACCATTTGATAGTTTTTGCGAAAAGCTCCGATGCGCCTAGGTTCTAAAGGTAATAATCTACTTTCTGAGTTACACATTAAACCAGTTCTGGCAAAAACTCCCAAGCCAAAATTAATGCTAATAGGTGGTGGAATGAGATGGGTGCAAAAATCAGACACATAGATATTTTGATATTGCTTTATAGTGTCAACAACGCTATTAAAAACACTCACACGGCGGTTGATTAAGCTAGCCTTAGCAATCTCTTGAAAAAAGAAAACATCTGGAGTCTGGGATTTGATAAAGTTGACAATTCCAGATACATTTTTTTTGACGATAAGTTTTGACTCTGGTAGCCAGTCAGTTCCGCCATCAAGGATAAAATTAGATTCTTTTCCGAGACCACCATAACCTATGTTCCAGGTGATTATTTCTAGTTCGTCCTTAGAGACTTCTGATAGCGAATTCCAGGAATAACTTTTTACTTTTGGGGGTGTATAAAAGGCATTGATAAAAAAGATAGTTAATAAGGCACAAACCAAACTGCCAACAGTATAAAGCAATATTTTCTTCCTTTGTTTAAGTTTGAACTGAAAAAAAATCATCTCGTCCAATCGTATATTTGGGGTCGCAATTTTCCAAACAAAGGCTTGTTTTGAGTCCCCAGTTACAGCACGCCAACCAGTGAAAGCACTAATTAGTGTTAGTCCAACAGCAACCAACACAGCTAGCACCATACGTTCACGATAAGCTATGGTTAATTCAAAAATAGCAGCTCTATACCGCTCACCACCACCCCAGTTCCCATTTCAAACGAAAACCCCCAACCAGGGGGCATTCACACAGCAGGATTAAACTTTCTCCTTAACTAGACGGTTTAAAATGCCTCGTCAACATCCGAATTACCTCCCCCCTCGGTGACTGAGGGCAAGGGTGGAGTCCACAACACCACCTCAGAGAATTTCTTAAATAGAACTACTTCCCACCAGAGTCACAACTAGTGCGCAACAATTGTCGGGTGAAAGAGATAGGTGTGTAAGCAAACCTGTCAACTTTATGTACTTGAGAACGTCACCGACACTTTCCCTAGTTCTAATTCCAAGACTCGATCCTGTTCCTTTACCAGAATTCAGACAATGGAACTACTTCCCATTACGGCCAGTCTTTAACTTCCTGTTATTTTTGCCAACAAAATCAAAAATAATAAAAAGTGAATTTCAGGGGGAATTAGAGGGAAAAATGAAATACCAATAAGTCCGATTGCTGGCATTTATACTAATAGAACTACTTCCCACCACGGAAGTCCCAATAACTCCCGTTACAGGTATTAAGACGTCTTTTTATTATCTTTTTTACTACTGTTAGGAAATAACTAAAAGATAACTACACTTAATATTAAGTTAAATCTGTTCATTCTTGTGTTGGAAGTGGGTAGGTCGTCCGTTGGGACTACCGCCTGAAAGTGAAACTAGGTTAAGGGACCGATTGGTCGCTGTCTGTCGTTGGTACTGGGTAGGGGACTCGGTTGGGTCACCTACCCATCATTGGAACTAAGGAAGGAGTCGGGGTTAGCCACTACCTTTGTTGAGTTTTATGTAGCGTTGTTGGGACTGGGTGGTAAGGTTTTTTCCTTACCGCGATCGCTGTATAGCACTACGCACTATGGTGTTTGACAAGTGAATAAAAATTAAAATCGCTCAATCCCTTGATTAGTAAGCTTTTTTCTTCACTATTGCGCTTCATGCCTATTGCCTATTGCCTGGCGCGTAGCGCTATACCAATGAAAAGCCCCAGCGACTGCGGGGGTGTGGAGTGCAATGATAGGATGTGATTGATTAAATGTAGTTCTGCGGGGAATAGGGATTGATTCCATGGTTACGGTCGATGCCCGGTATTATCCGGGGCACCTCCGCTTCAGAACTGCACGTGAAAGTTTCCCCTCATGCAGCTCCTAGATATCCTTTCCTTTCGGAGTGCTCCAATGTATCTGTTGGTGGCAG
>NZ_JAAHFV010000359.1:0-6279 GCF_010672755.1 Moorena sp. SIO1F2 | reverse complement strand
CCCGCTTGTTTGAACAAGTTAATGGTCTATTCGACTTATCACAATTAAACTTATCACAGCCAGAACCAGAGGTGGATGTGAGAAACGTTGTGGTTAATAAAGTTCGTAATGTTAGTGAATTGACCACTGCTGTGTTTAGCATGGAGGCAGTTGTTCCAACTCGTCAAGATAGAAACTTAGGACAATATCGCTTAGCGTCAACGACATTACTCTACATTGCTTATGGGGAAGTTAGAGCTGGGGTTGATTTAGGGAAATTAAGCGTCGATGATGTCAAAGTCAGCAATGACTCGATCCAAGTGCAGTTACCAGCGCCTCAATTACTGGATAGCAAGATTGATGTTACCCGTTCCCAGGTCTACGACTACAACCGAGGATTTTTGGGTCTTGGACCCGATGTTGCCCCTCAATTACAGATGCTAGCTCAACAGGAAACCCTCCGAAAAATTCAGGCTACTGCTTGTCAGCAAGGTGTGCTAGAGCAAGCTAATCAAAGGGCGCAATTAGTGGTGACTAATTTATTGATGACAGCTGGTTACAAAACCGTAGATGTCAAGCTTCAACCTTCATCACCATCGATGTGTTTGACAGCTTTCCAAACACCATCCTAGCACAGCGTTTGGTAAGCAGTCAGCGGTCAGCGGTCAGCCGTCAGCTAAAAATAAAATTATTTACCGTAGCATAGCACAGGCTTCGACTATTCAAAAGCTGATAACTGATAGCTGATAACTGATAGCTGATAGCTGATAGCACCTCAAGTAGCGTGCGCTTAAGCTGATAGCTGATAGCTGATAGCTGATAGCACCTCAAGTAGCGTGCGCTTAAGCTGATAGCTGATAGCTGATAGCTGATAGCTGATAGCTGATAGCTGATAGCTGACAACAAAATACCAACATTATTGGCGTAATTAAACTATTTTATTATATCATGAACAATGCCAAAAACGTTCTTGGCGGAACACTAAAGGTGTGCTGCACATCTCCGATGACGGGATTTTTTCGGAACGGAAAATGTGACACAGGACCAACTGACGTTGGTGTACATATCGTTTGTGCAGAAATGACGGAAGAGTTTCTCTCTTTTACTAAGCAAAGAGGGAATGATTTGAGTACACCATCCCCGGTCTATGGTTTTCCTGGTCTTAAACCCGGAGATCATTGGTGTTTGTGTCTCAGTCGTTGGAAGGAGGCGCTGGATGCTGGGGTTGCGCCACCGGTGATTTTGTCAGCAACCCATGAAGCAGCCCTTGATTACATTCCGTTGGAGGTATTTAAGGAACACGCTGTTATGAACGGCTAATCGTTGATATAGCCGTTTTCAATTAGGTAAGGTTACATGTTTTTAGGGAGCAGGGAGTAGGGAGTAGGGAGCAGAGAATAGTTAGGTAGGGTGCGTTAGGGACGGGCGAGCTCTCATTTTCTCGGTAGCCAGTGTTAGGAAAGTCCGTCCCGTAACGCACCAATGGGTCAAACAGCTTTTAGGAGATGCACCCAATTGAAAGTCTTGGGAAAAGCCCATCTAAGCTGACTGCTGAACGCTGATTGCTGTCAGCTTATTTAATGGGCACTTAAGGAAATCAAAAGATAGAACAGTAACAAGGATATCTGTTTTCCCCCCTTACTAACTCTAAATTTTGATGAGAAAAAAACTCTTAGTGACAGGAGCTAGCGGTTTCCTTGGATGGAACCTTTGCCAGCTCGCTAAAGAAAAATGGGATATTTATGGAACTTATTTTTCCCAGACGATAGATATTCCGGGAATAACCTTGGTAAAGGCTGACTTGAGGGAATTCCAAGACATGAAGCATCTGTTTGCTGAGATTCAGCCAGCAGGAGTAATTCATACCGCAGCTCACTCTAAACCTAATTTTTGTCAGACCCATCCAGAGGAATCATACTCGATTAATGTTACAGCTTCTATCAATATTGCTCGACTAAGTGCAGATTATGATATCGCTTGCGTGTTTACCTCTACTGACTTGGTCTTCGATGGTTTAAACCCTCCTTATCTAGAAACTGATCCGGTATCGCCCATCAGCTATTACGGTGAGCAAAAAGTGATGGCAGAAGAAGGGATGCGATCGCATTATCCTAAAGTCGCGATTTGCCGCATGCCCTTAATGTTTGGCATCACTCCCCCTACTGCCAGTAGCTTTATCCAACCCTTCCTCAAAATCCTGAGAGAAGGGCGACCATTGAGCTTATTTACCGATGAAATTAGAACCCCTGTCAGTGGCACCACAGCAGCCAAGGGACTTTTACTAGCGCTAGAGAAAGTCCAAGGTCTAGTTAATCTGGGCGGAAAAGAACGGATCTCTCGCTATGACTTTGGTTGCCTGATGGCTGAGGTATTTGAGCTTTCCCAAGATAATTTAGGACGCTGTCTACAAAAGGATGTACCTATGGCTGCCCCTAGATCTCCCGATACTTCATTGGATAGTTCGTTAGCATTTAGTTTGGGGTATGAACCGTTATCAGTGCGGGAGCAATTGGAAGGGTTACTGGGGAAAGTGTAATTCTTTAAGCGGTCAGCGGTCAGTGGTCAGCGGTCAGCGGTCAGTGGTCAGTGGTTAGCTTTCAGGTTATTTTATTGAAAAGCACTTTAGGTAACTTGGGCTACGCCCATAAGCTGAACGCGCATTAGCTGATAGCAAAACTAATTAGCAGATTCTAATCGGAGCATTTAAGATGCCAGAAGCAAATTCCATGTATGACTACATTGTTATTGGTGCAGGTTCTGCCGGAAGCATAGTAGCTTCAAAGCTTGCTGCTTCTGACTCAAATGCACAAATTCTGCTGATCGAAGCTGGAAAGCTCCAACTTAATCCCAAGATGTACAACCCAAGTGATTGGTTTGAAGTCCTACAAGAACATCCGGAGATTGATTGGGGTTACCAGTCAGTACCTCAAAAAAATTTAAACAGCCGTGTGATCATGCTGCCGCAAGCAAAAGCACTAGGTGGGTGTGCATTACATAATGCCACGGTCTATGTCAGAGGTGGACGCTCTGACTTTGATGAGTGGGGTAAAGTAGCACCTGGTTGGTCATGGAATGATGTACTACCCCACTTTGAAAGTGTAGAACAGATCATCAAGGTTTTGGTGGCCCAGACAGATCATTTCAATTTCATTAACGATTTATTCGCTGCTGCTAAACAGTACGGTTTACCTGAAAATCCTAATTATAATACCAGCGAGAGTCAATATGGATACGCTCCATTTCAGTTCAACAATATTAAAACACTTTCAAAGCTTTTTCGTGAAACCACATTTAACACTTTTTTACCAGCGGTTCATACAAATGTAACTGTAATAGCTGAAGCTTTGGTAACCAAGATCCGATTTAATAATACCAAAACAATAGGTGTTGAATATGTTCAGAAGAACGAAAAATACTTTGCAGGCGTGCGACATGAAGTTGTGCTGAGTGCTGGTGCGATTGCAAGTCCAAAAATATTGATGCTTTCAGGCATTGGCGACGAAACTGAGTTGGCTAAATTTGATATTCCAGTAGTTGTGAATGTTCCAGAAGTAGGGAAGAACTTACATGACGATCTTTTCGTTAGTGCCGGATTTTCTATTCCCGAAGATAAAGATTTACCAGTGTATTCCTATAGCCTAGCTCCAGCTGTGATTTTCGGCTCTACGGAAAATAGTAGTTCAGTTGTTGATATAGAGTGTTCAGTGGGAGTGGGAACACTCAAAGGTTTCCCTGGTCCAAAAAATTCTTTTTGGTTATGGCCAAATGTCATGCACTTGAAGAGTAAGGGAACTATTACGCTGCGTTCAAGTTCTCCTGATCAAGCTCCTCTTGTTGACCCAAAATATCTGACCGTGCCAGGAGATCTCCAGTCATGTATAACAGCGCTTCAGTTAGGTATCGATATTGGCAATCAATCAAGCTTGGGGCAATGGCGGGAAAAGCAAATTGCTCCAGAACCGGGAACAGATTTAGAGAGTTATATAAAAGAAACAGCCAATACCACACAGCACTATTGCGGAACTTGCAGAATGGGGATTGATGAAAGTTCTGTGGTGGATACAGAACTTAAGGTTCGAGGAGTATCAGGTCTGCGTGTGATTGATGCTTCTGTCTTCCCTTTACCAATAACCGCAAACACAGCAGCCGCAACCATGATGATTGCTGATAAGGGAGCTGACATTTTGACCTGACGGGGTCACA
The DNA here is from genome assembly GCF_010672755.1 of Moorena sp. SIO1F2. Classification (NCBI taxonomy): domain Bacteria; kingdom Bacillati; phylum Cyanobacteriota; class Cyanophyceae; order Coleofasciculales; family Coleofasciculaceae; genus Moorena; species Moorena sp. SIO1F2. The sequence goes on along the minus strand of NZ_JAAHFV010000359.1, from coordinate 2,097 downwards.
AGCAGCATTCCGCGCCTTACTGGGTGAATGAAGAATGAAGAATGTAGAATGTAGAATGTAGAATGTAGAATGCAAAAAACTTCCAATTCTAAATTCTTAATTCTTCATTCTTCATTATTTAACGATGTCTTAGCGTAAGTCCTGAGTTATTTCTTTGTGATGCCCTCAATCTTGGAATAGGGCTGAACCTTAGAGATGAACATGGTGCCGACATCTCCATAACAATCGGAATCAGCATTGTCGAAGTTGTAGACCGCACTGATAGCATTGCGAGACCTGGTTATAACCCCCCAATTTTTGCTAATTGGATTGGTCGGATTTTGCTCAGGAGCTAATTCTAACTCAATAAAGTTTTTATACTTGCCTGACAAATTACCTTTGAAAACCCGTTCAGGAGAACATTTTGTGTTGCCCACCACTGAGGTACCGAATACGTTATCCCCCTCTTGATTTATAGACATCTCGATCACACCGTTATAGGTGGTAGCATTCAAACTAGTCCAAGTTCCTATCCACTCACCCTCGAGACTTGCTGGGTTTGAGACAGAAGCCTCCGCCGCGCTAACATTGGCGAAGAGCAGGAATATTGAAGCAACCAACATGATCACTATACGCATTATTATCTCCTTAATACAAGGTTATGAAAGATCAGCTTACCTGTCAAAAGACCTAAGATCAAAACTACACCATTATTGCCAACAATCTAGACTTTTTTTAAAAAAATTAACATTAAAAAAAAATCCATGGCATTGCTATTTAATGTAACTTAAAATTATTACTCATAACCTATAGCATTTTTAAACTATTTGTCAAGTGATAAATTATGGAAAAAGTCAAGAGGCAATAGTAGCAATAGAACCAGAGCTTTATAGTAAACTAAAAATACTTTCTCAGTTGACATCTCAAATCAAAATGCTATATAGCATTTTTAAACTATTTGTCAAGTGATAAATTATGGAAAAAGTCAAGAGGCAATAGGCAAGAGGCAATAGGCAAGAGCTCCAGAGTTTTTTACTAAAATAAAAGAAGACCTGATCGCTTTTAGTGGCTCCTTGGCCGTGGGCCACGCTACGCAAACGGAGCACCGCGAAGCGTGGCCCACGGCCTTTCAGTTTAGATCTCAAATGAAAATGCTATAGCTGATAGCTGACAACTGACCACTGACCGCTGTTCGCGTAGCGTGCGCGTAGCGCATAAGCTGATAGCTTAGGACGTGATTTCCCTACCGTTAGTGCGGTAGTTACCACGAAACAAAACAAATCTCCCACAAGTCAATAGTCCTAAGTGAAAAGGCAAACACCAGCAATTGGTCTTGATACTGCTGCTAACTTCTCTACCTTGGCCTATCGGTACACCTTCAACTAATCAAGGGAATCAGATGAAAAACTTGCGTGCAATCACCCCATCCTCTTATATTATTGCTGCCTGTGCATTAACCGGAATTTTATCCTTTAGTGCAGTCACTAGCCAAGCTGGTCAAATGAAGTTCTTACCATCAGGTAACTCTACCGCAACCGCTCAGGTTGAATCAGTAGACAATCAAGACCTACTGGCAGCAGTACCGATTCCCAGCAGTGAATTACCACCAGCCCTAGAGAAGAATACCGTATTTCGTGCGATCGCAAATGGTGGTTTCTTTGGTCAAACCGTTGAAACCCGTCTGCTCAACAATGGACAAGTGATTCAGCAGTACATAAGGATAAATGGCAATAGCACTCCCACTGAGATTGCTCGCATTTCCCGTCAAGATGTCAAAGGCTTTGAAGAGTTTCTCAACAAAGACGTAGACTTTGGTCAGTTTGATCAGCTCAGTTACCCTGCTCCTATTGGTGCTGCTGATTACATCAGTGTTACTCTGAGCAGCAATGCTGGTACCACACGTTATGCCGATATTGGTAGTAATCAGCTCCCGGAAGCTTTGCAGCAAGTGATTCAGAATTGGGAGACTATCGTTAGTAGTAAGTGAGATGTCAGTGATCAGTTATCAGCTTATGGGTTAGGTCACAGGCTGGAAGCCTGTTCCACCCTACTTGAGGGGTTAGGTCACAGGCTGGAAGCCTGTGCCACAGCTGACCACTGACCGCTGACCACTGACCA